>CANFUF010000078.1 GCA_947450095.1 Roseiflexaceae bacterium | reverse complement strand
TTTCCATTTTCCATTTTCCATTTTCCATTTTCCATTTTCCATTTTCCATTTTCCATTTTCCATTTTCCATTTTCCATTTTCCATTTTCCATTTTCCATTTTCCATTTTCCATTTTCCATTTTCCATTTTCCATTCTCCATTTTCCATTTTCCATTTTCCATTTTCCATTTTCCATTTTCCATTTTCCATTTTCCATGCAACAAAACGTCGCTGCCATACGTTATAGGCATGCTTAATTTTTAATAGGAGCTTCCATGACAACGGTAAATATCAATGAATCCCCCAACATCATCCTGCGGATTATCTGGTTTGTCGCAGTCGGTTGGTGGTTGAGTGGAATCTGGACGGTCGTCGCCTGGGTACTCTGTGTCACCGTCATCGGGTTGCCCGTTGGCTTGATGATGCTAAATAGCCTGCCCCAAGTCACCACATTACGCGCCCGCAATGTCCAAACAATCGTTGATGCCCAAGGAGCCGTAAGTGTCGTTA
The DNA here is from genome assembly GCA_947450095.1 of Roseiflexaceae bacterium. Classification (GTDB taxonomy): domain Bacteria; phylum Chloroflexota; class Chloroflexia; order Chloroflexales; family Roseiflexaceae; genus UBA965. The sequence continues at coordinate 16,462 of CANFUF010000078.1, read as the reverse complement.
GTACCCCACAGTACAACTTCCTCATCCGGGCAGTTTACTTTTTGTTGGTGGGGTGGTGGTTGAGCGCCTTGTGGTTGATTGCCGCCTGGGCCATGGGCAGCACCATCATCGGGCTGGCAATTAGCTTCTGGATGGTCGACCGCGTCCCCTCGATCCTGGTATTGACCCGAAACTAATCCCCCTCGTACCAGCGCCGGCGTGTTGCACAATCGTGTGACACGTCGGCGCTTTCTGCGTTACAATAGCAACACAACCACGAAGGAGAATATTGTTATGTCGTTTGATGCATCATGGGCCCGGAGCCAATTTCCGGCGCTGAGCGAGCAAGTCAACAACCAACCAGCTGTCTTTTTTGACGGACCTGGCGGCACCCAAGTCCCCGAACGCGTAATCACCGCCATTAGCGATTATTTACGCCACTCCAACGCCAACACCCACGGCGCGTTTTTGACCAGCAATCGTACCGACGCCATCATCGAAGATTCGCGCCAAGCCATGGCCGATTTGCTCGGATGTGGCGCCGACGAAATCATGTTTGGCCCCAACATGACCTCACTCACCTTTGGCCTCAGCCGCGCTATCGGTCAATCGCTCAGCGCCGGTGACGAAATCGTCATCACCCGCCTCGATCACGACGCCAATGTCGCCCCCTGGCTGGCCTTGCGTGAATTGGGGATTGTGGTCAACGAAGTCGATGTCGATGTCGAAGACTGTACCCTCGATATGGAAGACTTTGCCCGCAAAATCACCAGCAAAACCAAGTTGGTCGCCGTCGGCTTCGCCTCCAACGCCGTCGGAACCATCAACGACATCCCCGCCGTGGTCAAAATGGCCAAAGCCGTCGGCGCCATGGTCTTTGTCGACGCCGTCCACTATGCCCCCCATGCCCCCATCGATGTCAAGGCTCTCGACATCGACTTTTTGGCATGCTCACCCTACAAATTCTTTGCCCCCCATAGCGGCACGATTTATGGCAAACGCGAACACCTCGATCGCCTCAAGCCCTACAAAGTCCGCCCCGCCGGCGAAGACACCGCCGGTCGCTGGGAAACAGGCACCAAAAACCACGAAATCATGGCCGCCATTACCGCTGCCGTCGATTACCTGGCCGAAGTGGGCAATCGCGATGCGGGCACCCCATTTGCCACCCGCCGCGAGGCTCTGACCCACGCCATGACCGCCATCCAAGCCTACGAACGCTCCCTCAGCGACTATATGATTCCACGCTTGCTCGCCATTCCTGGCTTGAGCTTCTATGGGATTACCGATAGCGCACGCTTTGGCAGCCGCACCCCCACCGTCGCCATCCGTATGGCCAAACACACCCCCCGTGAAGTGGCCGAAGCCTTGGCCGCCAAAGGGATTTTTGTGTGGGATGGTAACTACTACGCCGTCAATTTGACCGAGCGCCTCGGCCTCGAAGAGCTCGGTGGCATGGTGCGTATCGGCTTGGTACACTACAACACCACCGCCGAAGTTGATCGCCTCATCGACGCCCTCACCGCCTTGGCCTAGTACCGACACACCACACCCCCACGTGTATTGCACGTGGGGGTGTTTTTTGGGGTTTATTGCTTATCAAGTCGTCGCTTGATGCGGTGCCACTAACAAAATCACCAAGGCACCTAGCGCCGTCACCAACCCCACTGCTACATAAATCGGACGGTAACCACCCACCAGCGGCCGTACCACTTCGACTGCGAGGGGCATCACTGCCCGGGCCGCCGTCAATAGCAACGCCAACACGCCACTAATGGCGCCATAGGCGGCCACCCCAAAGCGGTCCGCAAACAACGAGGCCCGCGCCGGCGTAATCGCGCCAAAGCTCAAGCCAAACAGCACGATACAGCTCCACACCCCCCATTCCCCTGGCAATACCATCAACGCCACCAATGCTAGGCTCTGCATCACACATAGCACCGTGGCAATTGCTTGGCGTGACACCACCGCCCCTAATGGCGTAAAAAACAAGCGACTCGGCAATGCTAAAAACCCCGCAATCGCCGCATACCACGCCGCTTGTTGGGCAGTATAACCCGTATCAATCAAGTACGGTACAAAGGTTTGGAGCATCACCACTAGCGCACAGGTCGATGCAAAAAACGCCAGCGTCAGCAACCAAAATCCCCGATCACGCAAGACTTCGATGACTTTGACAGCAGGGATTGACACCACTGGGCCGACAATCGCCGCTGGTGTCCCATCCACAAATTGTCCGACGTCACTAGGGCGCCGCCGCAACCAAATTCCGTGCAACGGGGCAATAACCACCACCATCACCACCGCAAACACCCACGTGGTCATCTGCCAGCCCGATGTACGAATCAGCCATTCGGTGGTAGGTGTGGCGATGATAATCGCAAACCCTGCTACAAAGGTCAGTACCGTCAAGGCCACGCTCCGTTTGCGGTTAAACCAATTGGCCACCACCACAAACGCCGGCTCATACAACACCGCCGCCATCCCCACCCCCAGCGCCAACCAGACCACCACGTGTTGCCATGGCTCGGTTACAAAGCCCCACAAGCCAAACCACAACCCGCACCACAACGCCCCCGCCGTCATCAACCAACGGGCGCCATGGCGATCGAGCCACACTCCCACCGGCCACGCCAACAACCCGGCAATCAATTGTGAGGCCGTCACTGCCCCGGTGATAGTGGCCCGTGACCAACCAAATGCCTGTTCGAGCGGTATCACAAACACACTAAAGGCGTAAATCAACATCCCGTACGACAATGTTTCGGTGATGGCGAGGACCCCAAGTATCTGCCAGCCATAGTACCAACGCCGCATCATTATCATTGTGCCCCTCGTAATACCGCCAACGTCGTAGCGGCGCAAGTCTCCCACGAAAACTGTTGGGCCTGTTGGTAGCCTTTGGCCACTAAATCAGCATGGTAGGCATCATCGCCATCCAATCGACTGATGCCCGCAGCAATCGCATCGACATCAGTGGGGTCAACCAAACAAGCCGCATCACCCGCCACTTCAGGTAATGCCGACGTCGTCGACGTCAATACCGCCGCACCACTCGCCATCGCCTCGAGTACCGGCATCCCAAAGCCTTCGTACAACGAGGGAAATACAAAGGCCCGTGCCCCCGCCAACAAGCTGGGCAAATCGGCATCTGGCACAAACCCTATCAAATGCACACGGTCAGCCACCCCATGGGCACGGGCGATGTCGGCGAGTGGCTCACTCAACCAACCCGCCCGCCCCGCAATCACCAATTGCGTGTCAGGATGGGTTTGGGCGCGGGCAAAGGCTTCAATCAGCCGCGCCAAATTTTTGCGCGGCTGCAATGTCCCCACATACACCATATACCGCGCCCACGGCGTTGGTTTTTTGGCCAATGGCGTAAATACCGGTGCGACACCGTGAGGAATCACCACTACCCGCCGGCGATCCACACCGGTGTAGCGCACCAAATCATCGGCGGTGGCCTGCGAAATCGCAATCACCGTATCGGCCGCCCAGGCCGCCCAGCGTGTCGTCAGGCGCAGATAGATATTTTGAAAACGCGTATGCGCCTGGGGGAAGTGCAAAAACCCTAGATCGTGCACCGTCGTCACTACCCGCATCCCCCGCACCAAACGCACATTCCACGGCAACACGTGTGACGGCACAAACAACACCTCGGGCGGCTGGCGCCATAGCTCCCACGCCAGCCGGATATGCGTCCAGAGCCGGGCAAACGGCATCACCCGTATCTGCATTCGCCCGGCAAAGGCAGGGAGCTCAGCAGGCAACGTGCGGCAATACAGTACGTAGTCGTTATCACCGGGGGCGGCAGCCATACCGGCCAATACTTCCCAGGTATAGCGCTCCGTGCCGGTACGTTGTGTCGTCGCCAAGCGACTGATGTCAATACCAATACGCACAATTCCCCCGCATCATCGTAATTAATGAACTCATCCTACCATATTGATTACCGGCAAATTCCGAACATCAGCGTGAAACAGTGTATAATAGATGCAACCTCAGCTTACCGTACCAAGGATGTTTCTATGCAATTGTATGATACGTTGCGTGGTCATAAAGCCACTCTTGCCATTCCCTCCGACCGCCCATTGACCTTATATGTGTGTGGCGTTACCCCCTACGATACAACACACATCGGCCATGCCCATACCTTTTTAATTTTCGACATTTTTATCCGCTATGTCCGTTCACAAGGTGGCTCGGTGTTGTATTGTCAAAACGTCACTGACGTCGACGATCCCTTGTTTGAGCGTGCCAACCGCGACAACATTGCCTGGGATGCCTTGGCCAAACGCGAAGTCGACCAATTCATCAAAGACTGCCGCGCCATGAACTTCATCACCCCTGACTTCTTCCCCAAAGTCTCCGAAGAAATCACCGGCATGATTCCCATCATCGAAGGCCTCATCCGCAACGGCAAAGCCTATGTCAGCAACGGCAATGTCTTTTTTGATGTGAGCAGTGAGCCCACCTACGGCGAAATGGCCCGCCTCGGTGGTTACGAGCAAATGCTCAAAACCGCCAATGAACGGGGCAACAATCCCAACGACCCCAACAAACACAACCCCCTCGACTTTGTGTTGTGGCAGGTGTCGCGCCCCGGCGAGCCCACTTGGCCCAGCCCGTGGGGTCCAGGCCGCCCAGGCTGGCACATCGAGTGCACGGCCATGTCGACCCGTTATTTGGGTGAACAACTCGATGTCCACGGCGGTGGCCGCGACCTCATTTTCCCCCATCACCCTTCCGAAATCGTCCAGACCGAAGGCTACACCAACAAACGTCCCTTCTCACAATTCTGGGTGCATGGTGGCTTAACCTGGCTCGACGGCAGCAAGATGAGCAAGTCATTGGGGAATTTGGTCTTTGTGCGAGACGCCGTGATCCAACAAAGCCCCGATTCGATTCGCTGGTATTTGGCATCATTCCCCTACCGCGAAGACTTCAACTATATCCGTGCCGATGCCGCCGCCGCCGAGCACGACGTGGCGCGCCTCGTGGCCGCCCTTGGCGCCACATCAGCAGTCGCCGCCCCAGCCTTGGATGTCAGCGCCGAACGTGCGGCATTCTTTGCGGCACTCGACGATGATTTGCAAATGCATGTGGGAATTCAACACATCAAATCCATGATTGACCAGATTTTGGCCGCCCAAACCACCCATGCCATCACCAGCGCTCAAGCCGATTTACGCGCTTGTGCCCAGGTCATTGGATTTATTGCCGCCGAATAATGTTGGAAGCGGGGGATGTGACAGCACATCCCCCGCAAAGAGACGTCTATGCTACGCGTTGTCAGATTAAGTATTTTTTTCCTCATATTAATCACTGCCACAATCCATATTGTATTGGCATTCCCTGCAGGATTATTAGGATTTTATCTGATTGCCGCTGGTTTTTATCTGATTGCCATCGCCTATGCCAATCCGAATCACCGCTTCAATCGCGATCATGTGGTATTGGTATTACGTATATGGACAATTGCAACATTGGTGCTATGGCTCGTGCTTGGTGATAGAGCACTCATCGCCTTCCTCGATAAAGTTGCCGAATTATTAATTATCGGTTTGTTGTGGGTCGAGCAACGACTCGCCTGAAAAGGTACACATTATGGGGTTTTCTAGTCGCCGTGCGATGATGAATATCATTTATGCCCTCACTGGGCTAGTTATTGTTGAGCTCATCATACTCTGTAGCATGATTGTGGTAGTGCCTGATTTACCACAACGTCTCCAACGATTCAACGCCACGCCCCAAGCAGATGCACCTCCGGCGCGCCAACAACCTACCAGCCAAAATATCGCACGCCCACTCAAAATCAATGATGCATTTGATACCCCGACGCCGCTCTGGGATCAATCATACGTGGCGGTCCATAATAACCAACTCCAAACCGAATTGTTTCTCCCTCAAGCTGAAGTCTATACCCTTTGGACCGGAATTGCCGATGATCCCAGTATTGGCAGTCGTGTCAGCGATTTTGACCTGCAAGTCGACGTCACTCAAACCCGTGGTGGCGATGATGCCGCCTATGGGATTCGCTTCCGCCAAAACACCACCGACTCCTATATCATGGCTGCCATCAATGCCCGTGGCTATTGGCGCATCATCCGCTCATCATTTGGCGATATCAGCGATATGACCCCCTGGCAATTTTCCCATCATATTGCTCCGGGGCTCAACGCCACCAATCAATTGCGAGTAGTTGCCAGTGGTGCCCAGATTATTTTTTATGTCAATGGCATCAAACTCACTACTATCAGCGATTTATCGCCAACGAGTGGCCAACTCACCTTGGCTGCCACGACCTTTACGAGTGGCGATTTAGCCGTGAATTTTGATAATGTCCGTGGTCGCACCGCCGGCAAATCATTCCACGATGAATTCGATTCCCCCACCACGGCGATTTTCAGTCAAGGTGGGTCGTATAGTCGTGACGGCAAATATCATATCATCTCATCCGAAAATGTCTCGGTTTGGCAAAATCCATTGCCCCGCGCCAAAACCGAAGTCCAAGACTTCCATATGAAAGTCGATGGCACCATCGTATCTGGGGACCCCAAGCAAATCGCCTATGGTTTGTTATTTGGTGACAAAGGTGATTTTGGACATACCATGGTCATTTTCAACGGCTCTGGTCAAATCCAAATTATCCGTAATAGCAATGACGGCAAAGACCAAGCCTATATTGACCCAGTGATTGTCAAAGCATTCCGCACCGGCGTCGGTGTCTCCAATACCATCGATATGAATCTTCGCAATGGTGAATTATCACTAAAAATCAACGACATCGATGTTGGTTCGGTCAATATTGGCAAATCCCCTACCGGAAGTGTCGGGATGATCGTGATTTGCGCCAAAACCGCCGCAGAAGTCGACTTCGATAATGTTACGGTCACAGAACAAACACCATGAACAGTGACTTCCCGATTGTAGCCACCTTAATGCAACTACAAACGGCGCTGGTTGGATTGCCGCAACCCTTGATTGACCAAATGCACGCTGCTGGGCCATTCAAAGTGTTGATTGCCACTATCCTGAGTTTGCGCACACGGGACGATACCACCGCAGTCGCCGCACCACGACTTTTTGCCGTGGCCGATACCCCCCAGACCATGGTCAATCTCAGTGCCGACGAAGTAGCGCAGCTCATCTACCCAGTCGGCTTTTATCGCACCAAAGCCCGTGACATTCTGGCGATTTGTCAACAACTCCTCACCAATCATGCCGGTGAAGTTCCCGCCGATATGAACCAACTCTTGGCACTCCCTGGCGTCGGTCGCAAAACTGCCAACCTCGTGCTTGCCATCGGATTTGGCATCCCTGCAATTTGTGTCGACATCCACGTCCATCGCATTTGCAACCGCTGGGGCTATGTCACTACCACCACCCCCGAAGAAACCGAGCAGGTGCTCCGGCAAGCCTTGCCAAGCGCCTTTTGGATACCAATCAATGGCTTGCTCGTAACCCTCGGTCAGCAAATCTGCCACCCCACCTCACCCCGCTGTAGTCACTGTCCACTACGGACCGTTTGTGCCCAACGAGGCGTGACACGTCATCGTTGATGGTCATGAGGAGCATGCATCATGTACATTCGCTGGATTGTGCGCCATCACAAAAACGCCGACACTGCCAATGTGTCGTTTTTTGACGCCTACCTCGTCGAAAGCTACCGCGATGACGCTGGCCAACCACGTCAGCGCACGATTTGCTATCTCGGCAATATCCGCCAAATCGACGAAAATTTTCCCGCGCTCGAACGCGAAATCTTTTTTATTCGCGCCGAACGCATCATCGCCGGCATGTCGAGCCTGAGTAGCGACGAGCGCCAGAGCGTCAGCGCCATGCTCCGCCAAAAAGTCCCCGACCTCAATCCCCAAGAAGTCGAAACGGCCGTGCGCAACAATATCCGCTGGTATCGCAAATGGCGCCAACAACGCGGCTTACCCATCTCCCAAGCCGAAATCGACAAGCTCCTCAGTGATGACGGTGATGATTTTGGGGTGATGTAATTACTATTTGATAAAAACTGCGTCGCCGCACCATCGGTGATGCGTGTGTGTACTGCACCAAGTTCCATCCAAAAAACACAAAAAACGGCATGGTTGGCAAAACACCAACCATGCCGCATTTGATTGCCTACGCTACGACCCCTTCCAAACGATCTTCGAGGTCGGCATAAATTTGTTGCAGTTGCGCCAGCATTGCCGGATCACAATTCCACATCCCACGCCCATTCGCCTCCAGCAGACGTTGCACAGCCGCCTTGGCGGCGTGTGGATTGGCCGCCGCAAAGCGCCGTTGCACATCTTCGTCGAGAATAAAGGTTTGCGCCATGCCGTCAAACACCCAGTTTTCCACGCTATCACCCACCGCCCCCCAACCAAACACATTGGTAAAGCGATTGGCGATTTCGGTGGCTCCCGCATAGCCTTGAGCAAGCAACGGCTCAAACCAGCGCGGGTTAAGCACTTTGGTACGCACTTCCATGCTCACCATCTGCTTGGCTTTGGTGATAGTCGTCTTACCGGTGAAACTTTCGGCATAACTCAAACTAACGTTCTTGCCACTTTCGAAGCTAGCCGCTAACTGCACCGCACCGCTATGGCCATAATAGTGTTGCATATCGGTCAACCCATATTCAACACTGTCAATAGCCTGGAAGACATGCTCAACGGTACCGAGCAAACTACGATAGGTGGCTTGGGCTGCTTGGCCGCCACGCTTGCCACCATACGCAAAGCCGCTCCGTTGCACATAGATTGATGCCAGGTCGGCCCGATTATCCCATTGACTTTCGTCCACCACCATATCGACACCCGTGCCGTATTCACCCGGCGCTTGGGTAAACAAGCGCGCCGTGGCAGCCTCAAAGGTTTGACCCTGCTTTTGCATGGCAGCCACATGGGCGGCGATGGGGTTTTTGTCGGCCGGTTCGCCGCTTTTGGCAGCCCGCACCACCAAATCATCAATCAAGTCGAGTTGCATCTGGAAGTTGTCGCGGAAGATGCTACTGATGTCGAGCACCACGTCGACCCGGGCACGCCCCAATTTATTGAGCGGGATCAAGTCAAAGCGGTAGATTTTGCCTTGGCCATCACGCACCGGCTCGGCCCCAATCAACCCGAGCACCACACCGATGCTTTCGCCTTCCGATTTAATGGTGTCGAGGGCCCACAACGTCAACGCCACCGTTGCGGGCATACTGCCGTGTTCGGCAACGTGGGCAGCAATCAACTGTTCGGCCATTTGCAGACCACGAGTCATTGCCGCATCGCTGGGCAAGCGCCAAGGGTCGATGCTATGGATGTTGCGGCCACTGGGCAACCCCGCCGCCCCTGCCCGAATCGGGTCAGAACCCTTACCAGGCAACACATAGCCACCGTTGAGGGCATGCACCACCACATCGAGCTCATCGCCACTTTCTTCGAGGCGCACCAAGATTTCACGACCATGGTCGACAATCGTTTGCAGATTTGTCGGGGCAGTTTTGCCGTAATAGTTGCGCCAAAACACATCAAGCGCCTCACGGCCAAGCACGACTCGCTCCACAAAGGCCGCCCGCACTGCCGGTGCCGATGCCGTGTCAATCCCTGCTTCAAGGATGTGTTGCATTAGGCCAGGTTGGCCACTACGGGGGACATCGAGGGTTGATTCGAGCAAGGCTTGGGCGCGGTCACGCGACATGTGTGCACCGAGCACATGCAAACCGTCAAGGATCAGGCGTTGTTCCAAATCATCGAGGTAGCGCCTTACCCGTGCCATATAGGCCGGTGTCGCTTCCCCTGCTGTTGGCGCTAATTCGGGCAACATACCCGTCACCGTCTCAAGCGAGGCATTGTTGGCCAGCTCGACCCGCAATTGCGCCAATTGTTTGTACAACCCTGCCCGGGCATAGGGGGGAATCAGGTGACTAATCACTGTCGCCCCACCACGGCGTTTGGCAATATTGGCTTCAGCCGGATTGTTGAGGGGGTACAAATAGAGCTGGGGGATATCGCCCATCACAATGTCGGGCCAGCAGTCCCCCGTCAAACCCAATTGCAAGCCCGGCAACCATTCGGCGGTACCATGCATACCGACGTGCACAATCGCATCGGCTTGCCAGACATCAATCAAATACCGGTAAAAAGCCAAAAATTGATGGTGCGGCGCATATTCATGATCAAACAACATCCGCATTGGGTCACCAGGCACCCCCAACGGTGGTTGTACCCCCACAAACACGTTGCCCATCTCGAAGCCATCGAGGCGGATGGCATCGCGTCCCTTGGGGGCGATTTCGCCCGGAGCCGCGCCCCATTTATTGTCGATGCGGCGTAACAAGCCATCGGGGATGACTTCGCGCATTTGGGCGACCGCAAAGGCCACATGATCCCCTTGCCCACCTTCCATGGCCGCAACCCGTTTGGTCAACTCTGCCACCGATTCGGGTAAATTGGCGACCTTGTAGTTCTCCTTTTTGAGACGCGTCAAGAGTGAGTGCAACGTGGCCGGCACATTTAACAACGCCGCCGTGCCCAACCGCCCGAGGCCTGGAGGGTAGTTATACAGCACCATGGCGACGCGCCGTTCTTGGGGGGGCTTGCGGCGCAAGCGCACCCAGCGCTCGGCGATCGTCGCCACTCGTTCGATACGATCGGGGATGGTGACGATGGAATTATCTTCGATAGCCCCAATCACGATAGGCGAAATACTACCGTCCATTTCGGGCAAATCATACAAAATCACCGACTGCATCGGCGATACGCCTTTGCTCTTCCAATCGCTGAGTGATTGCATCAGCAACGGCTGTGCCACCATGTACGGCACATCAATGCCACTCATGATTTCTGCCGAAATGTCGTGATTGGCGCCTGGGCGCGTCGACCCTGCCGGACCGCCCACCACACTAAAGCCCATCGTACTAATCACAAAATCGACTTTTTCTTTGGCGACCCAATCACGTAACGCCACGTGGGCCTCAATACCACTGACGAAAATCGGCAATACGGCCAAATTTTTTGCTTCGAGTGCGCGAATCAGATCATTGGGGTAGGTTTGCTGTTGCAACAAATGCTTGCGGAACACCAATAATGCCACCAACGGCTGGCCACGGCGGTAGCGCTTGGTCTTGAGTGCCCAGCGGATGTATTCGTTGTTGTCGGCAAATAATTCTGCGGTATCGGGGTGGAAGCAGCCCATCTGCGGGATTGTGCGTACCGGCGCCACACTCACTTTGATGTTGAGGCAATCACGCAAAATCAAACGAATCATTTGTGACAGATTCACCGCATCGGGTTGATTCCAATAAATATTCACACTCAACCACGTGCGGAAGTCTTTGAGTTTGGCCGGCATCAACGGCAACAACTTGGCCGCCGCTTTGGTTAATTTGGTATAGGCATACAACGTATCTTCGTCGCGCCCTTTGGTAATCAAACGCAAAATCGCTTGCATTGGCTTGGGCATGCTGGAATTTTTGCTCGAGTCAATCCGATAATCGCCCACTTGGGTCAAGCCCATCACTTCGGGCATGCTTTCATACGCAAAAATGGTCTTGACACCACTACGCTTGAGTTGCACCGCCAACCAATCGGCATCTTCACGGTCATTGATCAGCGAAATAAAGACCACATCGGCTTCAGCAATCGCTTTGGCCAGTGCCTCGTCGTGGTTGCGTACATGACCATCGTGGAAGCGCAAAATCCGTACGGCCACGCCATCTTTTTGCAGGAGCGCCGATACTTCACGCCACACATGGGCATTGAAGCGTTCCATGCCATTGATCATCGTAATTGTCGGCATATCTTCCTCTTTTGCATTGATGCACAATCTTGTTACATCCAGTGTAGCGCATTGTGCGTATTGGCAAGTACCGTATAGTAGAAGGAGACTCACATGGTGCGTACGATCGTGATATTACTAGTGGAATTGCTCTTTTTCGTTCCCGTTGGTATCTGTGTCTTGATGACTTGGTTCAGCTGGAAGCCCACCAGCACCCACTAATCGTCCGTTCACGCACCCCACTCCGTTACCCGACGGGGTGGGGATTATTGTGTCAGATTCACTGCCACATTGGCGATTTCGCCACCGCTCGCCTGGGGCAGATAAATGTATTCACCCCGCAATTGCCCCGCCAGTTTGCGCCCTTCGCCCCGACTGAGATAATTGCGTTGCGTATCAATGACCACCGATTTGACCCCTTCATTGGCCACTGCATTCGCCAAAATCGCGATTTCTTCGGCGATGTCAACACCCCGTTGTAACGATGTATTACCCCGCCCATCGGTCAAAAACAATGCCACGCACTGCATAATCCCGCGAGTGCGGGCTTGGCGCGCCACCTCAATCGTCCCCAGCAACGCCGCTGCCAATGGTGTCGTACCACCAGTAGGCAGCACATCTAACGAGCGCCGTGCCAGCTCGACACTTTGCGACGGCGGCAACAACAATTCGCATTCACTCCCGCGAAACGCCAACAACGCTACCCGGTCACGATGCACATAGGCTTGTTGCAACAGGTGTTGCACCGCACCTTTGGCTTGGCGCATGCGATTGAGCGCCATACTGCCACTGGCATCCACCACAAAACAAAACAGCACGCCCGCTTTGCTTTTGTAGCGCTTGACCCGCACATCATCGGCTCGCAACGCAATGCGCTCGTGACTCAGCGCCTGTTTGCGCATCGGCTGCCAGGGTGCTGCCGCCCGCAGCGTCGCCGACACATCGATACGGGCGCGCCGGGGATCACCACTATTACTGCGAATATGGCGACCACGCGTCCCTTCGACCATACCTCGTGAACCAGCTCGTCCTTTGCGCACACTCCGGAAGGGCAAATCATTGAGGCTCAACGGCAACTCGGTGGTCAACGCTGTCAACACTTCATCATCAGGAATCGCCATTTCTTCGGATTGTTGGGTCGGCGCCTGGCTCTCACTATCATCGCCATCATGATTGGCATCGGGTGGCGGCGGCTGGGGCGTTTGTTGACTGGGGTCATCAGACGGCGGCGCTGGCTGCTGCTGCGGGGGCGGCGGGGGTGGTTGATCGGGGGGCGGCGGCGGGGCAGCCTCGACGATATCGCGGGTCGCCCGTGGCAAAATCACCAAGCGCGCCGCCACATCGAGGTCGTCGTGATTGACCATCACCCGCAAATCGAGGGCAGCCGCCGCACAGGCCGCCGCCACCGCAAACAAATCGACCCGTTGCCCTTCGGCACCGGCCCGCAACGCGAGGTCGACTAATTGTTGTTGTTGCGCTTCGGTAATCGTGACTTGGGGCAATAGTAGGCGCGCTTCAGCGATTAGACCCGCTTCGAGGGCTGTCATTTCGTGCCATTGGCGCATATCACGTTGCTGATGGCGCAACAATACTTCGTGGCGCTCGGCTACATCAGATTCACGGGGCAACAATACCAGCAACCCCATGCGGTCAAGCAAGTGCCGGCGCGGCAAACCTTCGGCAGGGTCATAGGTGCCAATCACACACATACGGCTCGCAATACGCTGGCTCATCCCTTCGCGCTCGAGTTGCACCACACCGGTGTCCATCGCCCCCAGCAACACATTGGTCACCGCATCGGGTACGAGGTTGAGGGCGTCGACATACAGCACACCACCGTTGGCCCGCCCGAGTAATCCCGGTCGTGCCACTCGCTGCCCTGTGCGCATGGTCGCTTCGATATCGATTCCGCCCAACAAGGCGTCTTCGTCACAGCCTAGTGGCAATTCGACAAACGGCGTGGCCAGGCCAAACAACACGGTGCTCGAACGGGCTAACGTGCTTTTGCCCGAGCCAACCGGCGCGCCTATCGCCACCCCCGCCAAACGCGGATCAACCGCCAATAGGCGCAAGGCGTCGTGGGCAGCAGCCACCCCCACTAATCCCGCAAAAGGTAATACTGCAGTCACAACCCAACCTCGACTGCCTCAACAGGCTCAAGCATGCACAAATCATCATCAATATCATAAAACATGGCCTGACTTACGCCCATCCCTGGGAACAACGCCATCTGCCATGCCAAATCAACCGGTGTCCGCCAGCGCGGCGCCGTCCACACTGCCACAATCAACACCCCGATGAGCAATATCCCGAGTGTAATCACCCCTTGGTATTGCATCAACAGCGCAATTGTCCAGACGTGATACCACATCGTATACGCCACCAATGCCACCAACGCACTCGTTACTACAAACCGTCGCATAATAATGCTCCTTTGCATGATGTCACGGAAATACCTGACAAATGCGGTGCAATAGATGAACAGGAACGAGCGTTGCAAAAATGCTATTTGAAATGTGCGTTGATGTTCTGGAAGCGATTATAGCACGCTGGAATTGAATAATAGGTTTGCAAAATGTTGTAAAAGTTTATGCAAAGTGTATACATTTTCACGCAAACACTATACGTTTGTTGTGCAATATTTCTCTCTTTGACAATATCGCCACAACCGTTATTTGACATTCCGATTTTCATCAAGTATTATGCTAGCGTGCTATCAAAAAAGGACGGCTATTATGGATTGTCCATTATTTTGGTTACGTCGCTCTTATCACGCCGGCAAGCAACGGGTTGATGCGGCCTTAGCAGATTATGATTTGACCACTACCCAATTGGAGCTATTGCTCCAGGTCAAGCAAGCGACACAAATCGAGCAGCGTCAGCTCCAACAGCTCCTCGGAGTACGCTCTGCGACATTAGCAGGGGTGATTGATCGCTTGTTGGTTCATGGCTTCATAGAGCAACATACAAGTGATTGTGATGCCCGGGTCAAGTACATCACGCTGACAGAATGTGGGCACGGGGCCTGTAACGCCGTTGCCGACATCCATGCCTCGGTAGCTGCCACATTGTTTGCGGGATTCACTCCAGCTGAGCTGGCACTGTTAAATCAGTGGCTACAGCGGGTCGTAAGCAATGGTGAAACCGGCGAATTCACCACGGGCTGTTCGTAGTTTTTTCAATAGCAGACTACCAAATAAAGTCTGACATGCAACTGGTATCACTATGGGTCAACGGAATTCCCCCATACCGATATAAAACCGTACGTATATCTCACAGAAAGGTCCATTTATGAATGTCAACACTTCGCGCATCCTGCGCGCCGCGCTGATTGGCGCCGTCGTTGGCAGTATCGCTAACATGCTGGTATGGGTGATTGCCCTGCAAGTGGGGCTGACCCTAAGCGTCCCCGCCATGGATCCGAGCATGGCTGACGCCAGTGGGCTGATGCAAGTTCCCTTTATCGCCGTTATTTTGGCGACCGCCATCACCACTTTTATTGGGGGCGGGGTACTCGCCTTGCTCAACCGCATCAGCGCTACCCCCTACCGGCTTTTTCAAATCATCGCGATTGTCTTTGTGGCAGTATCAATGGTGGGCGTACTGGGCGCACCGGCCAATGGGGACAAAATCGTATTGGGCATCATGCACATCATCGCAGGTGCCGTAGCTATTTGGGCATTCACCACTATGACAACACAAGCAAAGGGATAACATGCACATCATCGCCATCGTAGGCAGCCTACGCGCCAAATCACACACCCGGGCCCTCGTCGTCGAAGCCCAAAAACTACTCGGACCAGATGTCACCATGACCATCGCCGAAATCGGTGATTTGCCACTCTACAACGAAGAGTTGGATCCGGCTGACGAAAGTACCACGCCAGCCAGTGTGTTGCGGCTACGCCAACAAATCCGCGAAGCTGACGCCGTACTCATCGCCACCCCCGAATACAACCATGCACCGCCAGGCGTGCTCAAAAACGCCCTCGACTGGGCTTCACGTCCATTTATGAAGTCAGCCCTCGCCAAAAAACCAGTCGCCGCGTTTAGCGTCGGTGGTGGCAAATTCAGTGGCGTACGGGCGTTGGTCATGCTCCGCGCCATGCTCAATGGCTGTCGCATGCTAATCATGCCCCAACCAGAGCTGATGATTAGTTTGAGCGAGACCTTTAAAGATGGTGAACTAGTCGATCACAAAGTCCGTGACAATTTGCGCGAATTCGTGGCTGCCTTGGTGGTGTGGGCGAAGCGCTAGTGTCTTCATTGTCTCGCACAGGGCGCATACCTTCGTCTAGCGTCATTCCATGCCGGTGTATGCCACCGGCGTGGAATCTCATTGGGCGTGCCAGCGATATGTGCTTTATCTCGCACAGAGGGCGCATACCTTCGTCTAGCGTCATTCCATGCCGGTGTATGCCACCGGCGTGGAATCTCCTTGGGCGTGCCAGCAATATGTTCTTTATCGCGCACAGCGCACACAGAGGACACAGTGGCACACGGGCGATTGTTTACGGCGCCATGAATCCATCCGAAACCATAATTCAGATAGGCGCCGTAGCATAATCGACCGTAGTAGAGACGCAGCCTGCTGCGTCTCTACTACGGTTGCCGTGGCAACCGGTATAATATTGCCAGCATCCTTTTTGCCACCAGAAAACAGGCACTGCAATGACGCAATGGCATCAACACGGACGTTGGCCCGCACAATGGATTC
>CANFUF010000077.1 GCA_947450095.1 Roseiflexaceae bacterium | reverse complement strand
GAGTTAATAATGATTGGAAATATTACGGCACCACGATGTGTTGGCCCTATGTTCCATTACGGTCAACCACCAAAGTGCCACTCAATACCTGGTCATACATCCAAGTCAGTACAGAAATCACGTATGATAGCTTCTGGTATTCGTGGCAACAAACAGCCGGCAGTTTTAGCCAAAATGAATATCTTTATGTCAATCAAAATGGAGTTTCTCGCACTGTTAGCGGTCCTACGCAATACGGTTATTATTCCTACTACTATATCAACAACAACACCAACAGCCTCGTCATCGCTGCTAATTATGCCGGTGACATGGACGATTTACGCATATCCCCGACTAAATCAACCACACTCGACGATGTCAATGCGCAAATGAACTTGGCACCAAATTGGAATCTCAATTTCGAAGATACGGTAAGTAGTAACAAGATTAGTGTGAGTGATGGTATCACCAAAACCACTCAAATCGACTCCGTCATTCTTCCCGATGACGTCCCAGGCCGGGCAGGCATTCAACGCTTCAAGTTTGCTGCCAGCTGTGCGCCTGCCGAGATTGCAGCAATCGAATGTCCAGTGGGTAATGCCGTTGGCATGGCCGGCGTCGCTGATTTGTTCAACGGCAAAAACACCATGCTCCAGGTCAGTAATGGCATCAGTTTGACCAACGAAATCGCCAATGGTGGCACCATCCAACTCATGATCAAGCCCGACAGTTCCACCGGCACCCAAACGCTCCTTGCGTATGGCAACACCAGCGGTGCAAATGCGTGGCAAGTGCAAATTGTCGATGGCAAAGTCAGATTTTCGCTTGGCACGCGCACATTTACTGCTAGTACCAAGCTTGCCAATGCCTGGAATCATGTGTCGTTCAAATTCACCACGGCTGATTTGACCAGTAGTTTTATCGTCGGCGATAAAGTGCTACCCCCATTTGCCTACTTCCAAAATGGGAGTGAAGATACCGCCGTGGTCGACAGTGGTGGTGGGTTACGCATCACTAGTGCCCTCGGCACCAATAGTAGCTACAAGCTACGGATTGGTGGCAAAATCAATGGGAGTAGCTTGGTCGAAATGTTTAAAGGTGGTATCGACGATATCACCTTGACCCCCAGCAGTTTAGTCAATCCCAAAATATTCCGGATTGCCCGGTCACAATTTGCGCAGGCTTTTTCCAAGGACACTATCGCCAACTTCACGCTCGATGCCGATGTCCCCACTATCCAAATTAGTAATCCCGTCTATGTGGCGCGCTTACCCCAACAATTTATTATCAACACCAGTGATGCGTCATCGCTGGTGACCCGTGTCACAGCGGCGATTACCAGTACGCTCAGTAGCACTGGGAGTATCCTCAGCAAGCCGACATCGAACACGATCACCGTCCCAGCCTGCCAAGATGCCGTCGGCGGGCGGGCCTATTGCCCGACTTTTGCCGTCAATCAGGTAGCCAATGCCGTCGTCGAAGGTAAATACGGGATTGTGGTCAATGCTTATGATTCTGTCGACAACATGGGCAGTAGTCAATCAACGGTGTTGGTTGATACCACCCCACCCAGCAAAGATACCGTGGCATTGATTCGCCCGAGTGGCACATACACCACCACCAAAGCGGTCAACCAAAATACCCCCCAGATTTTGGTGAAAATCAGTGCCAGCGATCCGGTGCTGACAAATTCAGGGAATTCACCAGGCAGTGGCGTGGTCTCCCTCAATGTCAATATCAAAGATATGAGTGGGCGCACTATTAATTTGACGCCGATTGCCGCCACGAAAGTGGGAAATACCTGGGTAAGTCGCATTCCGTTGCCCTTTGGCAACCCTTCGGGATTTTATCAACTCGGCGCAATTGCCACTGACGCCATGGGGAATCAGAGTAGCGAAATCATGGTCGCTGACGAAGCAAATCCGATTGAAGTCGATGGTAATGCCCCGCACGACACCATTGATTATCCATCCCCCAGCAATCCTGACAATTATTTCGTGGGGAGTCAAGCGCTCAGCGGCCGCGTGTCAGATTATACCGATGGACGGGCGCCTTTACAGACCGGGCTACGCATCCGACTCGATTTCGAGGCACCAGACGGCGCTGCGATATTTGATAATCGCGCCGATGCCCGTTACACCGCAAATTGTACGATTTGTCCCATAATCGCGGCCGACACGGTCGACACCACCCGCCGTGCCGCCCGCTTCAACATCGATGCCCCCCAGCAAGCACTCACGATTGCCAATGCCGCCACCGTATTAACTGGCACGTTTAGCATTGCCTTTAGTGCCAAAATTGTTGATAGCGGCACCATGGTTAGTACCGGGATCGCCAGCAATCCCCGCTTGCGCATCAAAGTAGACAAAGCCGGGACAACTTTTAAAGTGACGGCCCAACGGGGCACAACCAGTGTCGTCACTCCCGCAACCCTGACTGCCAATACCTGGTATTACTTTCTATACAGCGAATACCGCAATGCCGGTGTACCCACCATTAGTTTGAGTTATGGCACCGATTTGCGGGCTATGGCAGCTAATCCAACCACCAGTACATTCACCAAGGCAGTTGCCAGTAGCGCAGCCATCACCACCGTCAGCGACCTCGTCCTCGGTGCGATGCAATCGAGTGCACTGACCACCGCCAAAGAAGACTACTTCCGTGGTAGCCTCGATGATTTCATCCAGACATCGGCCTTACTCACCCCCCTCGACTTACTTGGGAAATCAATCAGTCGCGGTAGCACGGTATTGCAACATCAGACCCGCCTCGCAATAGACGAAGATGGCATGACCAACGCAGATGGATTAGCAGCAGTGGCTGATTTTTATCTGCCGATTAATCAAGATACGTTGCCCGTGGTGGATAGTATCAATGGCATCCGGAGCACTCGCTGTACCGCTGGCAAAACAATTGACACCAGCACCTGCCCCACCATCGCTGATGGCTTTAGTAGCAACGCACTGCAATTGCTGAATAGTAGCGATGGTATCCAAACTGGGTATATCCTGCGTTCAAGCGATGGTATCAGCAAAAGCGTAGCATTGCGCTTTGCACTCAATAAGACCACCACATCTGGGCTACTGGCGTGGATCCAAGCACCGGCCCTCACCAATTCTTTGGCAATGCAAGTCGAATTTGATCAAGCCCTACAACGGCTGGTGGTCAAAATCAATGACCAAACCACAACGCTTCTCTCCGCAGATGAATCTGCCATGTTCATTAACGACAGTAATTGGCATACGTTGGTATTGACCAGTGTCGGTACGAGTACGGGCGAAAATATTAGCCTGTTCCTCGATGACAAACAACTCATCAATGGCAAGGCGCTGGTTGGCCACTGGAATGGCGCACTTTTAGGCATTGGTGCCTTGACTGGCGTCGCTGGTTATAGCGGGCGTAGCACAACAAGTACTGCCGCCGTCTCCAGCATGATTGACGATGTTGCAGTATTTAACCGTGCCTTGAGCCTGGGGAATGTGATTGACTATAGCTTGGGATACGGCACAGTGTTGTATGCCCCTCTTGATGATGCCAATGTAACAGGAGGCGCACAGTTCCGCGATGATTCGCCCTATCATCTCGCAGGCACTGTCACCAGTGGCGACACCTCTGTCAAAAGTGTAGTTGGTTCTATCGGCACGGCAGCCATAAATTTCGATGGCAATGATACCGTCGTATTCCGCGATGACAATGGCCAAACATTTGCCCCCCGTAATCAACCATGGAGTCTATCAACGTGGGTTACGCCCAAACTGGCCAGCCAAAGCCAAACCATTGTGCAAGGCCTTGCCAATGGCTATGGCTACACCTTGACCCTCGATGTGGGCCGACCACGCTTTGTGATGGACGGGATTGATTTGCTGGCCAGCAATCAAATCAGTACCACCGAGGCCAGCAACATTGTCGTGACGGCCAATGGTAGCAATTGGACCATGCTGGTCAATGGCAACAACGTCGCCGCAGCCAGTGTGGCGGCGGGCACGTCATTTCCCAGTAGCACCACCAAAACACTATTGTTTACGAATCAACAACAATCGTCAACGGTCAATGCCGCCAACCTCGCCAACGATGCGAGTAACGACACCTATTCCAAAACCAATCCCGACAACAACCCCTACTGGATGGCAAGTAACCCGAATGGCAGTGAGCCGATTCACCAAATCGTGATTACTGCTCGGGCAAACACGGCAGTCCCCCTGCAAAACTTCTATGTGTTTGTCTACGGAACGCTGGCCACGCCAACTGGCTGGGATAGCATTGCCAAACTCAAACAAACCGCGACGTGGTATTACTACCAAACAGACGTGGTCAATGATCATGTGGTTATCCCGCTGCCTGCCGGAATCTCCGGGAGCAACGTCCGTATTGTTGCCGAGGGCAACAACCGCGTATTAGCGCTCAGCGATGTGCAAATCCAGCAGCTCCCAGAAGTGCGTATCGGCGCAGGATTCACGGGCGTCATTGACGATGTGCGCATCTATCGGCGCACACTCACCAATGACGATATCACCCGCTTACGCGCCATGGCCTGGCGAACCAGTACCCTCACCGAACGGATCGATGGCTATAGCTGGCAACAAAGTCAGATCGCAGGGATTGAGGTCAATGCGAATATCCAGAGTATCACCAGTGATCGCAATGGCAATTCGCGTTTGAATAGTGGGGAAACACCACTGTGGAATGGCAGTATCGATACCCTCGCCCCCCGTATCACCACCGCCACCAATAACGGCACGTACACCGTAAGTGTTGCTGATCGTAATTTGGACATTACCCAAATCGCCACGCCCTGTGGGAGTACGTTGTCGGTCACGGCCCAACAACCCAATTCACTCTGGTTCCTGCAACACATGAGCGTGCTAGATGGTACGTTTAGTCCGCTCGTCAAAATCAATGGTGAATGCCCAATTTCTAATAGCCCTGAGTTGGTGCGGAGCAATAGCCAAGTCATCAGTCAAACGACTGCGTTGGTGTATGGCAGTCGCTACGCCTATCTGGGTGGCAACAATCAGCTGGCAGTCGTTGATGTACGCCCGGGCCAATCGATGCTGCTCCGTACGATTGCCACCACCGGCACCATCACCCAACTAGCAGTGAACGCACCCAAAACACTGTTGTATGCGCTCAGTACCCAAGCGAATCAGTCGATTTTGACCATCTACAATATCGCAACCAATCCACTCGTGCCCAATAAAGTAGGGACATTGGCAATCGATATGGCGACAGGGGTAACATTTAGCGATATGGGTATCGCAAGTAGCAATGGCGCCGATACGTTTGTGATGCTCCTTGACTCGAGTAGCCCCCAAAATATCGTCAGCATCAATGTCAGCAATCCCGCAACACCAGTACGGGGCGTAAGTACCGTCAATGATGGGGCATGGATCTATGATATGGCGGTGCAAAACGACTTGCTCGTATTTGCACGCGAAATTGGCGGCGTCGGCATCAATCGGATTGGCAACTTTGGGAATCTCGACGCCCTTGATCAATATTTGACTGACGGCTATGCCCACAAAGTCTTTTTCAATAATCGTGACTTACTCATCCTTGACGATGACGAAACATACGATGGCACCACGGCACCGACCAGTGCCAATACGCTCATCACCGTGCCATTGATTGATTCTTTGGTGGATGGCAAGGCGAATCTCGTCAGCCCATTAACCAAGCGCAGTGAATATAACCACAGCACACCCATCGATGGGGATAGTGTGAATTGGTATCGCATCTACGATGTGGTGCCCTATTTCAACAACGAAATAATGCTGTTGAGTGGTAATCTCACACCGACGAGCAATCAACGGATTTCGATTATCAATACACTGGCAAATCCTGCGAGTCTCGTAAGTGACACCCGCCTAAACGGCAGTGAAGCAATCAGAATTGCCAGTAATGGCCAGCAAGCGGTAGTACTCAACAAACAACTCACGACGGTCAACCTAACCGGCTATCAAGTCAGTGATGCCCGGCTCAGTACCTATGCCTGTGACCAACGCAACAACTGTACGACCATCCAATCGCCGTCGAGCACACCAATCACCCTCGGTCAAGATCCGCCGGTGCAAAATAGTGTCCACATCCTCAATCAAACCAACAACTTTACCACAGCGACACAAACCGTGTATGTCAGCGCCGAATCGACCACAGGCATCAGCACCATCTTGCTCCGGGCCAATAACCAGATTGTCGCCAGCGTGCCAATCAGTCCGACACTGCAACGCGCCGAAGCCGAGTTTAATTTGAGTCTACCCAGCGGTGTTTATACGCTGACGGCCCAACTGCGCGATACCCAACCAGTAACCACCACCAGCGCTGTCCGCAAAACTGCCGTTGATGTGACTGCTCCCCTAGTCAAAGTCGTCGATGCGATACTTGGGAATACGCAACTGGTCAATGAACTATTTGTTATTCGGCTGGTCATCACCGATGATATTGGGCTCGACAACCTGCAAATCATCAACAAACTCACCAATGCCAACATGCCCTATACCAGCAAGCGCCGTGCCTACAACAATAGCTGTCGCTGTGTGGTGAGTGACATCACGTTGACGTATAATCGGCGCGCGAGCGATGCCAGTGGGCTCCCTGTGCGAATTATTGCCAATGACAATGCCGGGCGCAGTACCACCGTTGATACAACCATCATATTCGATACCGTACCGCCACTAATTAGCGATCCAACCATCAATGCCACCATCAATGGCGCTGCGACAGTTTTGCAAGCAGAGCAAGTTGTCACGATGACCACCAGCGCAAATCTCAATGTGGCATGGAGCAAAGTCAGCGACGTGTCGAATATCACCCTGCACCAAGTAGAATACAAAGTCAAAACGGTGAGTGGTACCAGTGCCTATACCAGCACATTAGCTGCCAGTGGTTTTAGTAGCGCCGCAGGCAACAGCGCCATCACCAACAGCCCCGAGGCGAGCCGGTTGACCGCAGCTATGCGCACCCGTGACATTCTCGGCAATGAAGGCATGACCGCATTACCACCAATCTATATTGACACCCCCAAAACGCCTGACTATACATTGCTGAGTGGCGATGACCCCACCTATCGCGGATTTTTGAGCAATGGCTGTGCCGTACTCGGCGAAGATCGCCGCCCCACCAATCTCGATATCCAGCGCTTTGGAATGACCTGGGATTCCCAAGCGCTCCGATTCAATTGGCAAGGGGCAGATTGGGAATACGACGGCGATTTGTTTATCTACCTCGATAGCAAAGTCGGTGGTACCGTCAAGTCATACCGCCCAAGTAACTACACCCAGACCATTAGCGACAGTGTTTCACTCGGTGAATCGTATATCACCTTGCCAGTAAACACCGCCGCCCGTGGCTATGCCGCCACAAGCTCGCTTGCTGCTTATGTCAACGCATTCCAAACCAAATTAGTCCAAAGCCAGCAAGGCATTCGCACCAGTAGTACCCAAGGCTCGGATTATGTGATTCACATCCAAAACCGCACTGTGGCCCAGATTTTGCGCTGGAATGATGCCACTGATTCGTGGGTGAGCGACGGAGAAGTTCCGGCCTACCGCTACGCGGATGAGCTCGGCATCAAACAAACCGACATACGGGTGCGCTTCGATCAAATCGGCTACACAGTAGGGAATCCCTTTGGTGTAGTAGCCTTTGCCGTGGCCCCCAACAAATTCATGCCGTGGGCCACCTTCCCCAGCACCAATCCCATCCGCACCGAACAAGGCTCGGATGCAATTGTGATTACCCCCATGCTCAACGGCTATGGCTGGAGTAATTTGGGTGCGAACGTATGTCCCAACACCGCCGTGCTCAATCCCGACACCACGCGGGTGATTGCTACCCTCACCAGCACCCCCAATGGCGTCTTTCAACGCGCCATTGCCGACAATTTCGCCAATACCGAACCAGACGCCATTACCCAAATCATTAGCGAAACGAATTCGTTGTGTAATGCACTTACGAATAATTCGTGGTGTACGAACGTCGCCCAATATGCCATCACCAATAATCAAGGATCAGCGTTATTGGATAGTTTGGGGAGCCGACTCAGGAGCGAACAAGACCCAGTGGTTGGCAATGGATCAGTGGTGACCTACACCCTGACCATCCAAAACCCTACCGCCAAAAAAACACGTGCCATGTACGCCATCGTACAGACGTATGGTGGGGTCTGGTTGACGGATGGGAATAGTAGCGGGACCCCTCCAGTGGCCATCATTGGCGGTGGCAATTATGACTATTACGATATTCCGGTGGGGAGTGGCTTACGCGACTATCACCTGATCCGCTTCAATCCAATTGATGCAAATAGTAGTCAAACATTCAGCTTCCGTGCCAAAATTGACCCCAACAAGGCCCAAGCCAATAGTAGCGATCGCATCAAAACCAGTGCGATTGCCAAAATCGAAGTGCGCCTAACCGATGACGGCACCGCCACCAACATCAATCAAGCCCGTACCGTCGAATGGTTGAATGCGGCAGTGGCGATTGACACTGCCCCACCTAGCCAAATCCTGCCCGACAACCAAGCGATAATCAAACGCGGGGCATTGAGCGTAACAGGGAATGTAACCGATGCATCTGCAGTGTCAGCAGTCCAAATGGAATACACGACCAACGACAATAGCACCGCCACACAAATAGACTGTGGCGCCGCCGTCAACGGACGCTGGGCTTGCCCCATCACCCTCGCCAACACGGTCACGCAGCTCTCCTATCGATTGCGGGCTAGCGACGTCTATAATCAACAATCCGATTGGACGGCGTGGTACGGCGCTGTTGTCGATAGCACGCCGCCCACACTCAGTTTTTCCCCACAAACCGAAAGCATGGTGGCAGCCGCCTATGTGGGCGGAAGTGCCATTAGCATCGGTGGTCTTATCAGCGATACCCTCAATCAAGCCACCGTCAAAATCTGTGACGAAGATCAAGGTACCTGTGAAAACGCCACGACCACCACTACGGCCAGTGCCACCCCTGATGACATCAGTGCCAGTAGTTCGCCAAACAGTGCGGTCACTGCACAGCCGTGTGCCAGTAGCGACATCGCTGATTACACCGCCTTCCTCATCAGTCAAACCAATGCCGCCACCAATGCACGGGTCAGTAGTACGACCGTCGACGTCAAAGTCACGTCGGCAGCCGCCCACACCCTCAACTTGTGGCTCAAATCACCATCCGGGACGCTGGTACCATTGCTCACATCGCTACGCCCGGCGGCAACCAACCTCCACGCCCTGTTTGCCGATGACGGACTCATTAGCACGACCAGTCAGACGGGTACCGTAGATATTAATGGCGCTGCTACATCCGTTCGACCAGACAGCCCACTCACCATTTTGAATGGCGAACCGATCAACGGGACATGGCAATTGCTCGGCTGTGACCGCAATGAAGATAGCGTGCGAAGCACGATCAATCAATGGACGCTGACCTTTGGACAAGCCACCACGGCGGTCAGTAATGGTGCCCCGTGGAGTTACACCATCAAGAACAGCGATAACGAAGACAACATCCTGCGGGTGTTGAAGGTCCGGGGCATCGACGCTACCGATAATGCGACCGCCACCAATGTCATACGCTTGCACATTGATACGGTTGCGCCAAGCCTGACCATCAATCAACTTGCCACGGCAATCCTGCCGGGGACGCAAGCCACGCTCTTTAATGGCACGGCCAGTGAAGGGGGCACATTGAGCAGTATCACCGCCAATGTGTACGACCGCACCCGGTTGGTGAAAACCATTGCCATCGATGCCCAATCTACCCAAAGCCAAGAATTAGCCCGCTGGAATTATTTACTCGGGCGATCGATTAGTGCCTTTACCTGGGAATTACCGTTCGACGCAACATCGTTTAGCACGGGGACATACCAGATCCAATTTGTGATAGTCGATGCTGCCGGGAATCAGCGCACCAGTGATAGTTACACCTTTACCATCCCAGTGGTCACCGCCCCCAGCATCACGGACATCGCCCAGCCGGCCATGCACCAAGCCAATACGATGGCGTTGAATTACACCGTCGATACTGGTAGTGGAGCGACGAGTGTCGACGCAACGTTTGATTTCGATGGTGGAATCACCGCACCCATCACCGATACCACCCTCAGAATGTGGAATAGCACTGGCGTTGCTGATACCGTTGCCCAAAATCAAATCACCACCACGCTCCAAGCCAATCTTTTTAGCCAAATCGCCATGAATGACCATTTGGCAGCTACACTCGATACCAATGGCAATCTAAATGCGTGGGAACTGAGTGGTAATACCGTCAATATCACCAGTACCATCCCAGCCGTCCAGCAAATGGCGCTAGGGGCAAGTAGTAATCAACACCTACTCACGTTGTCGACCACGGGCATCATCACTGACTACACGCCCAGCGGCGTGACTACCGTGCCGATTAATGGCACCGCCGTCGCCATCGCTGCCGGCACGACACACAATCTCGCCATCCTGAAATCAGGTCAAGTCTATGCCTGGGGGAGTAACACCAATAACGAAATCTCTGCCACCATCACCGACACGCTCATTATCACCCCCACAGCCACAGGCATCATGGGCGCAACCCAAATTGCCGCCGGCAACAACTTCAGCCTAGCCCTCAAATCTGATGGCCGCCTGGTTGCCTGGGGCAAAAACAACGTGGGGCAAACAACGGTGCCCATTTCAGCCACCAGTAACATCATCCAGGTAGCCGCCGGTGATAGTCATGTCCTGGCATTACGCGCCGACGGTGTAGTGATTGCGTGGGGGAGCAATGGGAGTGGTCAAACGACCGTCCCTATCTCGGCCACCAATGTAATCTATATCGCCGCCAACGCCAATAGTAGTGCCGCCATAACCCGTGATGGTGCGGTCTATGTGTGGGGCGCGACAACGCTCAATAGCGATTGTTGTCTAGGCACCACAACCATCGCCCTCAATGCCAGTCAGATCCTTACCAACCAAATGAGTGCCCGCCAGCAGCAATCACGGTCGTTTACCGCAACGGTTGACAAAATCCCAGTAACGATGACATTTACCGGGTTAGTGCTCGGTAGACGCTACCGGTATACGGTCATCGTTTCGAACAGTATAGGCAGTAACACCTATACCGGTATCTATGACAGTAGGTATACCTATAACCGACTCTTTGTCCCCTGGGTTAGTAATAGCGACGGTGTGACTGACGTCAACACCACCAGCGGGAAATAAGGAGCACGATTATGCAACACCGTATTACATACACAATTGCTACGCTCATCATGATTGTTTGTCTGCTCCTCAACGCCACACCGACGACGTGGGCGGCGACCCAGCGTGACTCCAAATCAATCGCACCAAAGGCCCAAGCAGCCTGCAGTCCGACCATTAATAACACCGTGGTGTATATATTTACCAGTAGTTGTGCGTGGACCATCCCCTCCAACGCGTCACGTGTTGACATGCTCGTTGTCGGTGGTGGTGGTGGTGGTGGCTTTGATGCCGGTGGTGGTGGTGGTGGTGGGCAAGTGGTCTACCAAACAGCGATTACCGTTACGCCGAGTGCTGCAGTCAGTATTGTGATCGGAGCCGGTGGCACCCCTGGGAATTGGCTACGGTACCCAAATTACACCAGTGACAAAATCGGGGGCAATGGAGCGAATTCTTCAATCACGCTCAATGGCACAACCACTACCGCAACGGGAGGGAATGGCGCTGGTGGATGTATTTTTAATGGAAGTTCATGCAATGGCACAACCGTCGGTGCGAGCCAACTAAGCCCGATTGGGACAGTTACCAATAATGGTGGTGGCGCTGGTGGACAAGGATTTTGCACCTACTACACCATTCCTCTTTGTACGGGTGGCGCTGGATCAGGCAATGGTGGTTACACGGTTGCAATCGAAGGGACTGCCACTGCGTACGGTCAAGGTGGCGGTGGCGGTGGCCGTTCCTCAGGCACGTTACCAGGCCTTACCGCCACTGGTTATGGCAATGGCGGTGGTGGCGGAGCCGGTGGTGGTGGAGCGGGGGCAAGCAC
This sequence comes from Roseiflexaceae bacterium, assembly GCA_947450095.1. GTDB lineage: Bacteria > Chloroflexota > Chloroflexia > Chloroflexales > Roseiflexaceae > UBA965. The sequence goes on along the minus strand of CANFUF010000077.1, from coordinate 5,066 downwards.
GAGTAATGGTCTGGCTGGCACCGCCGGCGTCGTCATCATCCGCGTGACCTTTAATGATTGTGTACCAACCATCAGTGCCGTAGGTGAGGTTAATCTCTATACATTCACCAACACAGATACGTGTACATGGACCGTTCCAAGCACCGTCAACCAAGTTGATGTGGTGGCTGTCGGTGGTGGTGGTGGCGGTGGTACCAATATGGGTGGTGGCGGTGGCGGTGGACAAGTGGTCTATAACAATTACTCCATTTTACCGGGAACAACCATCGCAATTGCGCCCGGGAGCGGTGGCACTGCTAGTCCCTATTTTGACGCACTCTCAAATCCAGGCAATGCGACGAATCTGTCATGGGGCACAACCACAATTATCGCTGCAGGAGGGAATCCTGGCCGTGGGTGTGTCCATTACGGATGCGCGGTAAATTCAGCGGGTGGTGCAAATATCGCACCAATCGGGTCAGTAACAAATAGTGGTGGTGGTCAAGGTGGAAATGGGAAATACGTCAGCGGCACACCAAATGCGGGTGGCGATGGCTATTCAATTACCTTCCCTGGTATTACGTTACAGCTCGGGAATGGCAGTAAAGGCGCTTCCTATGACACCATCGGAATTTCACCCGACTACAATGGTGGTCGGGGCGGTTGGGCAGGGAAATATGAATCAACTGGATATCCAGGCGGTGCGGGTGCGGTGTTTATTCGTGAAGCGGGTTTCATAGCAACGGCCACCCCAACAAATACCGCGACCGCGACCAATACCGCGACCGCGACCAATACTGCGACTGCAACCAATACCGCGACCGCGACCAATACCGCGACCGCGACCAATACCGCGACCGCGACCAATACCAATACTGCAACTAATACTGCAACCAATACTGCAACCAATACCGCGACCAATACCGCGACCATCACGACCACACCTGTCATTTCCGTGCCAACTCCCGCAATCGCCGTCCGTGGTGATAGTGGTCGCGTGGTAAGTTGGGGAGATAATGCGCCATTCAAACTCAATACCATTCCCGCTGGTGCAAACACGGGCATCGTGCAGGTGGCAATGGGCGCCCATCATGCCCTCGCACTCACCAGCAGTGGCAATGTCATCGGCTGGGGTACCAACCTCAAAGGAGAACTCACCATCCCCGCACTCAGCAATGTCGTGCAAGTGGGCGTGGGCCTAAATCACAGCGTCGCCCTCAAAGGGGATGGTACCGTCGCAATGTGGGGCGCAAACACATCCCTCACTGCCCCGGTCGGCGGCCGTTTGACGGGAATTACCCAAATCGCCAGCGGCGATAACCACACCCTGTTACTGGGCAACGATGGTAAAGTGTTTGTGTATGGTGACAGTAGTCAACGCACTACTATGCCCAATTTCACTGGGAAGTCCATCGTGTCCGTCGCTGCCGGCTCAGATAGCTCGTTTGCCCTCGGCAGCGATGGAAGTCTCTATCAATGGGGCAACAATATCACTATCCCCACACGAGTGGTCGGTAGCGTCATGCGTATTTTTGCGAGTGGCACCGTCTATGCGGCCCTACGGAGTAACGGCGAATTAATCATGTTTGGCACTGGGGTCAATGCACTGGGTCTCGCCGGCAATGCCACCAGTATTTCGGCAGCGACGAGCGGCTGCCCATGTATCAAGCTCACTGGCATGGAAAACATGCAAGGCCTGTCGCTCAGCAAATGGGGGCTACAGATCAGCCGGAGCGCACGGGCACCACTGACATTTGCCTATAGTGGCTATAGTGTCCCAAGCACGATTCCTGCAGGAGTCATCCAACTCAGTAGTCATCCGAGTCATACCATCGGCATCGGTGTCGTGCCGATAATCGGCCAAACCGCCACCACAACCACTACCCCCGGCTTAGCATTAAGTCTCCGGATGCCCCAAGAATTCAATACCCCAGGCTTCCTCACCGTCTGGGGCGGGGGCAGTCAATTTACCACTATCCCTGGTGCCGCCCAAGGACCACTCTACCAAGTCGTGGCGGGATATTACCACCTCAGTGTCTTGCGGAGCGATGGTGTAGTGGTGGCGTGGGGCGACAATAGTTATGGCCAGAGCACTGTACCTGCCGAATTAACCACGCCGCGATCAAGCAGTGATCCGTTTCGGGTAGTATCCTTGGCCGCCGGTGCCAACCATACGTTGGCACTGCGGGCCAATGGCGCCATCGTCGCCTGGGGTAACAATGACGCCGGCCAAGCACGTGTCCCCAGTGAATTCACCACTGGCAATCCATTGAGTACCGCCACAACAACCCGTACCGCCACAACAAGCGCCACGGTCACCAATACGAGTACCGCAACGCCGTCAACTACCAGCACCGTGACGTCTACCTCTACCCCCAGCAAAACGGTGACCAACACCAGAACCGCTACCAACACCAGAACCGCCACCAATACCGCCACCAACACCAGAACCGCCACCAGCACCAGTACCAGTGTCACCGCTCCTGTCAGCGTCGTGCAACTCGCTGCGGGGATGCGTCATTCAGTGGCATTGCTCAGCAACGGCATGGTGCAGAGCTGGGGGGATAACACCTACGGACAACTGACTCAGCCACTCCTTGGCGGGATTGTCAAAATCGCTGCCGGTGGCTGGCATACCGTGGCCCTACGCCGCGATGGCACCGTCATCGCTTGGGGACGCAATGCTGCCGGCCAAACCAACCTGACGAGCTACCGCAATGTCGTCGATATTGCGGCCGGCAACGAATATACCATGCTCCTGCTGGCTAGCGGCCAAGTAGTCGTGGTTGGTCAAAACAACGACGGCCAACTCGCAGCCCCCCAAGGTGAGTTCCAACGCATCGGCGCCGGCGACACCCATCTGCTGGCCATCAGCAATGACGGCACGATAAGTGGGTGGGGATTAGGCGTCGACGGGCAATTGAATATCCCAAGTGGCATCAACAATCCCTTCCAAGTCGTCGCAGGCACCAGTTTTAGTGCAGCCTTAGCCGTGCGCACCGTCGGTGCCACTCCTACAGTCATTGCCTACACCCCTACCGCTATCACCCTGCCCAACATCCCACCGGCGTTGCCACAACCGAGTCGCGCCAACCAATACATCACCATTGATAGCGGCGGTATGTCCGCACTCACCCCATTTACCGGCAGTATGCTTGCAGTGGGGCGTGGCAGTCTGGCTGCAATCGATGCCAGCGGCACGCTGACCGTTACCACCAATTCTAATTCCCTGATTGGCACGATGCCTGCTGATTGGAATAGCAACATCTACACGGTGGCGCTCGGCAATTATGGCGTAATCTTACGCAACAATCATACGGTGGGGCTATGGGGAAGTGGCAACGATTTGACCAACACCATCCCAACCAACTTCCAAACCAATATCGCCGAAATCGCGATCCGCGGCACCCACGTCATGCTACGCACCATTGATGGCCGGGTATGGTCGAATCAATTGCCCCTCCCTCTGCTCAGCAATGTGCGCCATATCGCCGCCGGTGCAAACTTCGCCGTCGTCTCATTTACCGACGGTAGTGTACGGGTCTGGGCCACGGATAACAGCGAAGGGGTGCTTAGTATCCCCAGCAATGCTACCAACATCACCGAAATCGCCGCAGGCGACTACCACGTGCTGGCACTGCGGGCCAACGGGCAAGTCGTCAGCTGGGGCGCCACCAGCCACGACAACGACCAAACCACCATCCCCTTTGCGGTTAGTAGTGGGAACGTCATTGCAATTGCCGCCGGCGAACGCCAAAGCATGGCGCTCCTCGCCAACGGCAATGCCGTGGCGTGGGGCGATTATCCCGCCAATACACTCGATCATATCAATGCGGTCAGTAGCACACACCACATTACCGGGATTGCCACCGGGGACCAACAGATGGCGGTGCTGATTGACGATAGTGTGCCCACCGTCACTGTGGTACCGAGTGCCACCCCGATTATCGTCCCCACCACCACACCTCGCGCCAATCATGGTGAATTTGTGGCCAACCAAATCGCCTGGTATACCATGTCTGATTTCGCCATACCCCAGAGCTTCGCTGGACTCAACGCAGGCACTACCTTCGAATGCCCACAACCACAGAGTTGCCCGCGCCTCAGCGCCATCATCAATGCACCACCCGCCGATGGCCGCCTATTCCCATCATTGATATTCAGCGAAGCACGGGGCGACGAACTGAGTGCATCGACCAACACCACACTCAACGGCGTACCGTTTACGGTGCGGGCTAGCCTCAAACGCACCAGCCTCAATCGCCACGATGTCATGCTCAGTCTGGGGGCACCCGGTGTCGTGCGCCAATACCTCACGCTGGGCATCGACAAAGAAAACCGCCCCTACTGTGGTTTCTTCGCCGACGATCTGCGAAGCACCAGTTGGTATGTTGACCGCGAATGGCATGCCTATGCCTGTAGCTACGATCCTACGTCACGTATACGCACCCTCTGGCGTGATGGTCAAATCATCGGCCAAGACATCGTGCGGGGCGCCTTTACCCCACCGGCAGCACCGCTGGTGATTGGGCGGCGCTACGACAGCATGGCGGGAGTCAATGGCGAAATCGCTGAGGTCGACATCGTAAATCGCGTCCTCAATCAAACCGAACTACAACCACCCAATACGGTACTTGATAGTGACAAAATCACCGGTCTGGTTATTCACACCCTGCTCCAGAGTGTGTCTCCCAATGGCGGCGTCACCGTCTGCCAAAACCGTATCGATGGCACCCCCGGGATGTGCCCTTTCTTTGCGCAAGAGCCAACCACGGCTCACGATGGCGCCTATATCCAATTCCCCGGTGACCCACGGTTGAGTATCACCACACCTAACACCCCCAACGGCTTTAGTATTGGGGCGTGGGTATATCAGAATCAAATTACACCAGGGAATGTGATTGCATCGCGGAGCGACCGCAACAATGACGGTGCGGGCATGTATATCCACGAAGCAACCGACGGTACGACCTGTACATGGGTCAACACGTCAGGCACTAGCCCAGTAGTAGTGAGTGTCCAACCGCCATTCGTCGCGCCCACCCAAGAATGGCATCATTACCTGTGTAGTTATGATCACAATCTGG
>CANFUF010000076.1 GCA_947450095.1 Roseiflexaceae bacterium | reverse complement strand
TAGGCCGCGGCGGCTGCCACATCATCGGCACTCCCAAAATCACCCGTGAGGGGTTGTAATTGCGTGAGTCGCGCGCGAATATGGTCGTTTTGTTGGGCCCGTTGGCTCATCGGCGTAGCAATCAACCCTGGTGCAATCACATTGACCCGCAGTCCTTGGGGGGCATAATAGGCTGCCATGGAGCGTGACAACCCGATGATACCCGCTTTGCTGGCGGCATAGGCATGGGTGGCAAAATCAGCGTCACCACCTACCAACCCCAACACGGATGACACATTCACAATGGCGCCACGACTCGCCAACAATTGCGGTAAGCAGGCTTTGCTCATCACAAATTGACTAGTGAGATTCATGTCAAGGGTGGTATGCCAGCCATCGAGGGTACATTCGCCCACGGGGCCATCCCCAAAGCGCCGCCCACTCCCCCCGGCCGCATTACACAAGCCATCGATCTGTGGGATTTGGGCCATGGCGGCGAGTACCGCCTGAGCATCGGTTAGATCGAGGGTTATCGCAGTGACGTTACTAGCGAATGTTGCGAGTCCAACAGGATCACGATCGACGGCAATAATCTGAGCACCTTCGGCATGTAAGCGCAGGGCAGTGGCCCGGCCGATGCCGCTGGCAGCCCCGGTGACCACGATGATTTTTTCAGCAAAACGGTGCATGAGTCATATCCTTATGGAAAAAAATACACACAAAACCGTCGTGGCACAAGGCCACGACGGTTTCGTAGTCAATACCTTAGGCGCGGGCTTGGGCGAGGGCTTCGTTCAAGGCCCGAGCGGCGTAGACTTGGACCATAGCACGGCGATATTCTTCGGAAGCGTGAATGTCGCCGAGGTAATCCATATCGTCACCAGCTTTGGCTGCGGCGGCCTTGACGGCGGCAGCGTCGCCGTTGCTGCCCACCAAGGTTTTTTCGCATGACGCTTGACGAACGGCTTGGGGACCAGCGCCCGTCACCGCCACGCGCGCAGCAGTTACGACGCCGTTGCTAATCGTCACCATAGCAGCTACACCAACGATGGCGTAACGTGACGCAGGGTGCTTGAGCTTGGCGTAGGCGGCGCCTTGGCCTTTTTGCAAGACCGGCACAGTGACTTTGGCGAGGATTTCGCCGCTGTCGAGGGCCGTGGTCAACATCGAGACAAACAAGTCGTCGGCGGCGATTTGGCGTGAACCGTTGGCGCTCTGGGCGGTCACTTTGCCACCCAATGCCAAAAATACCGCGGTCAAATCGGCAGCGGGGTCGGAGTGTGCCAATGCACCACCGATGGTACCACAATTGCGCACTTGGATGTCACCGATTTGGCCAACACAGGCGGCAACCACGCCACAGGCGTTCTTGACGGTGGCCGACGTGGCGATGGCGTGGTAGGTTTCACCGGCACCAATGGTCAATTCAGCCCCATTGACGGCGATACCCTTGAGGTCGGCCATGCCGGCGATGTCGATCAACACCGATGGTTGGCTGAGGCGGAGCTTCATGGCTGGGATGAGCGAATGCCCACCAGCGACCAATTTGGCGTCTTCGCCGTGTTGTTGCAACAACACCAAGGCTTCAGCCACGCTATTGGCTTTGACGTATTGAAACGCAGCAGGAATCATGAGTCGGGTACTCCTTTTGCACTAGCAAACTTAACCGCGGGTGGCGTGCCAAATCTTCTCGGGGGTGGCCGGCATTTGCATGTGGCGCACACCAAAGGGGGACAAGGCATCAATCACGGCATTCATAATACACTGGGCACTCCCAATCGTGCCAGCTTCACCGGCGCCCTTGACGCCAAGTGGGTTGACTGGGCTGGGGGTAACGGTATGGCTAATTTCGAAGTCAGGCAACATGCTGGCATTGGGGATGGCATAGTCCATCAACGTCCCAGTCAACAATTGACCATTATCATCATACACGGCATTCTCGTAGAGTGCCTGGGCCATCCCTTGAGCGATACCGCCGTGGAGCTGACCATGCACGATGCGCGGGTTGATAATGTTACCGACGTCGTCTACTGCCACGTAGCGTTTGACTTCGACCGCACCGGTGTCGGGGAATACTTCGACGACACTGATGTGCGTGCCAAACGGGAAGGTACAGTTGGGTGGGTCGTAGTAGGTCGTTTCGTCGAGGAAGGGTTCCTCGCCTTCTGGCATACTGGCACCAACTGAGGCGTACAAGGCGATTTCACCAAAGGTCTTGGATTTGTCGGGCGACCCTTTGACCGAGATTTTGCCGTCGGCAAAAATCATGTCTTCGGGATTGGCTTCGAGCAAATGCGCCGCAAGACGCTTGGCTTTTTCTTTGATTTTGCGGGCTGATTTGACCATTGCAGTCCCACCCACTGCCAAGCTACGGCTGCCATAGGTGCCATAACCAAAAGGGGTACCTGCAGTGTCAGAGTGCTCAATCAACACGCTGTCATAGGGCACACCGAGCTCATCGGCCACAATCTGGGCGAAAGTGGTTTCGACCCCTTGACCGTGGGGCAGCGAGCCGGTGGTGACGACCACTTGACCGGTCAAGTGAATGCGCACATTGGCGCTTTCCCAGAGACCAGCACCCCACCCTTGGCCATTGGCCCAGGCCGTCGGTGCCACACCACAGATTTCGACATACGAGCTAATCCCGATGCCGAGATAGCGGCCTTGGGCGCGGAGCGTTGCTTGCTCTTTGCGCAAGTCGGCGTATCCCACATTGGCCAAGGCTTTGTCGAGCGCTGGGGCATAGTTACCACTGTCATACGGCAACAAACCGAGACCGTTGTCGTAGGGGAATTCCGTGGGTGGGATGAAGTTGCGGCGGCGGACTTCCGCAGGATCCATGCCTAATTCCGCTGCAAAGCGATCGACAATCCGTTCGATCAGATACGAGGCTTCGGGGCGGCCGGCACCACGGTAGGCATCAACCATGGCGGTATTGGTATAGGTCGCAATCACATCAATCGACACGTTGGGGATTTTGTAGACACCGGTGACGATACGGCCATAGAGCGTAGTGGCGACACCAGGCGCAATGGTCGACAAATAGGCACCCAAGCCGGCATAGGTTTTGACACGCAAGCCGGTGATTTTGCCATCACGTGTACCACTCAATTCAACGTCGGTGACATGATCACGCCCGTGGGTCGACGATTTGAAGTTCTCAGAGCGGTCTTCGACAAATTTGACCGGACGGCCAAGTTTGCGCGAAATCCACATACAAAACACCATATCGGGGTAGACGAAGATTTTTTGACCAAAGCCACCGCCGACATTGGGGGCAATGACGCGCAATTTGGTTTCGGGGATACCAAACACAAACGCCGTCAACAACAACCGCATCACGTGGGGGGCTTGGGAGCTGGTCCACAACGTGAATTCGTTGGTTGAGGATTCGTAACGGGCAATTGAGCCGCGTGTTTCCATCGGGGTGGCCATCAAGCGTTGATTGATAATCCGCTCTTTGACCACGACTTCGGCGCTGGCCACGGCGCGGTTGGTGCCTTCGCGGTTACCAGCCGACCATTCAACGACCACGTTATTGGGGGCGTTTTCGTGGAGCTGGGGGGCACCGGGTTGGGTGGCTTTTTCGGGGTCGACCACCACGGCGAGTGGTTCGTAATCGACATCGATCAGGTCAAGGGCATCGCGGGCAATGAAGCGGTCTTCGGCGATAACCACGGCCACTGCTTCACCCACAAAGCGCACCACATCCACCGCCATGGCGCGAGGGGTGTTCATATTGTTTTTGAAACCACCAGCAGGCCAGGCGCACGGCAACGGGTTGACGTCGAGCAAATCCTTGCCGACAAACACCGCAACCACGCCAGGCAGCGCAGCGGCTTTTTGGGTATCGATCGAGAGAATGCGGGCGTGGGCATATGGGCTACGTAACACCGCGGCATGCGTCATGCCGTTGAGTTTCACATCATCCAAAAAATTTCCCTGGCCGGTGATGAGTTTGGGGTCTTCACGCCGTTTAATGGCGCGACCAATCATCGGCGTCGTTGTTTCAGATGTCATCGTTGAACCTCCTACACGAACGAATCACTGCCAAATCATTTGAGAATGGATAACCACCATTAGCCATCACCCCACCTTAGACGTTGGGGGCGCTTACTTCCTCACCACGCATTTTGGCGGCGGCATATTGCACTGCCCGCACAATGTTGTGGTAACCGGTGCAGCGGCACAGATTGCCTTCGAGACCATGACGCACTTCGTCGTCGCTGGGGTTGGGGTTTTGTTGGAGCAAATCATATGCCGACATAATCATGCCTGGCGTACAAAAGCCACACTGCAACCCGTGGCATTCCCAGAAACCCTCTTGCAAGGGGTGGAGATTGCCGTCTTGGGCGAGCCCTTCGATGGTGGTGACACTGGCATGGTCACACCGGGCAGCCAACGTCGTACATGACTTGACACTGTTGCCATCGACCACGACCACACATGCGCCACACTGGCTGGTATCACACCCAATGTGTGTACCGGTCAGATTGAGTTGTTCGCGCAAGTAGTGCACCAACAACGTGCGATCTTCGACATCGCTGGTATGGGACTTGCCGTTCACTGTTACCGTAATCCTAGCCACGCAGAGCCTCCTCTTCATCACATCGACAGCGCCGATATCTGTACCTAGACAACTACGTCTAGTGAAACAGTAAAAAAACTACCGCCCACGCCCGAGCAAATAGCCAATCACCACACCGATTACCACCAATACGACTTTGCCGATGGTGGAATTAAGCCATTCGCCAACCATGCCGGCAACTAGGGTCTCAGGTTTGAGTTGCTCAGATTCACTGAGCACCACGCTCCGGCGTACCGGTTCACTCGCGGGTGCCGTCGACGCATCTGGTGCCGCTGGGGCGTCAGCCGCTACGGGGGCAGCTGGTGCCGCTGGGGCATCAGTGACCGCGGGAACTTCGGGTGCGACAGGGGCACGCTGGGCAATTTGTGCTTCGAGGGCCTTGATGGCTTGGCCAATCAATTGGCGTGCCGCACCCTCGATCAGGCGTTGACCGACACTGGCGAGCATACCACCGATTTGGGCTTCACCACCATATTTGAGCGTAGTATTGCCATCGGGTAATGTCTCGAGTTCGACGGTGCCAACGGCATCGACCACGCCGTTCGAGCCTTTGCCAGCTGCCACTAATTTGTAGTAGCGTGGGGCATCAACATCTTCGAGGCGGATTTTGCCACTATAGACCCCTTTGATGCCGGCCATACCCAGTTTGACCACTCCTTCAAATTGATTCTCACCAATTTGTTCGAGTTTTTCACAGCCAGGCACGACACGGGCAAGCACATCGATGTCGTTCAAGGCGGCCCACACTTGTGATTGGGGGGCATTAATCGTCGCAGTACCAGAGATTTTCACGAGGAGCTCCTTCCCTATAGCAATTACGCAATAAACGAAAACAATGACTATCTCGCGTATTATGTTTTACAAAAAATACGTACAAACGAAAACTTGTCCACACGACAACCATAGATACCTTGGAAATGGATGTGTGCAATAGCTGTTTGACACAATACAATGCGTATAGACAAACGTATTTTATACTTTAGTATGCTACGATTATACGCTTCTTTTGTCAACATTCCAATAGCGTTTTGTCAAGATTGCAATAGCAGAGAAAGTGCACGGAACCACATGCCAGCACACCATTTTTCAATCATCTTTAGTGCCACACCACACGCAGATTCCGTAGTGTTTGCTGGCCTACCCGACACCCAATCGGCCCCAATGCAAGGGATGTTGGTAGCACTCGGGCAATGTACCCTCCTTACGCTCCATAGTATCTGTCAACGCCAACGCCAGCGCGTCCAGCGTTACCACTGTATAATCACCGCCCAGCAACGCGACCAACACCCCCGGATTTTTGCCGACATCAATATGCACGTTCAGGTAATTGGGTATACACTTGACCCCAAGCGCATGGAACAAGCATGGCACCTCGTACCCAACTATTGCCCGGTGCATGCCACCATCGCCATGAATTGCCCAATTACCCATCACATCACCCTCGAGGAGGCATTATGACCACCGTTTGTATTACTACTTCACTTGGAGAGATTCGCGTCCAGCTCGCCTTGCACGAAGCCCCCCTCACCGTGGCCAATTTTTTGACGTATGTGCGGGATCAAGCCTACCACGATGGGCGCGTGTGGCGCACCGTCGTGACGACCCCGGACAACCAACCCAACAACAGCGTCAAAATCGATGTGATTCAGGCGACCGTTGCCGAGGGCTTCATCAAATTACCCGCCATCCCAATGGAACGTACCAGCGACACCGGGCTCTGCCACCGTGATGGGACGATTTCGATGGCACGCTTTGCGCCAGATTCGGCCCAGGCAGATTTTTTTATTTGTATTGGCGATCAACCTGAGCTTGACTTTGGCGGCACACGCAACCCTGATGGCCAAGGCTTTGCCGCATTTGGACAGGTGACGCAAGGAATGGATGTGGTGCGGATGATTCATCAGCAACCCCAACACGAACAAAACCTCACCCCAGCCATTGTAATTACGTCAATTACCGTGATTGGATAGCCAAATTATGTGTAGTGGCGACAGATTGGTATATGTCATAGCTGCCAATTGTTTGTTAATCGTTTGACAATATTGGCATATCACCCGTATAATGCCGCCCACAGGAATATCAAACTCTTTGACATCTGCGACTGACTGCAATGACGCGTCACACGGCAATTGTTGCCGTGGCGCACCTGCAAAGACTTCTCTCATGTGAGGTAAGTGCATGCAATATCAATGCGGAGCAAATCTGCTTGAACTCGTCTCGGGAGACATTTGTGATCAACGTGTTGACGCAATTGTCAATGCCGCCAATGAATCTCTTGCGGCAGGGGGTGGCGTATGTGGGGCAATTCACTATGCTGCTGGTCGTGAATTAGCCGTGGCGTGTCATGCCATCGGTGGTTGTCCGACGGGTGAAGCCCGGATTACCCCCGGATTCAAACTCAAAGCCAAATATGTCGTGCATGCCGTAGGACCGCGCTGGCATAGCCGGGCAGATGATGCGGCGTTACTCGAATCAACCTATCGAAGTGCATTGACGGTAGCCAGCGAAAACGGCGTATCGACCATCGCATTTCCTTCGATTAGCACGGGGATTTTTGCCTATCCACTCGATGAAGCCGCCGCTATCGCCATTCGCACCGTGGCCCGCTTCCTCGAATCACAAACGCAAATCACCCTCGTCCGCTTTGTCTTCCTCAACGAAGAAACCTTCACGGCCTACCGTTACGCGGCGCGCCGCCAACTTGCCAGTGCGAGCATCAGCGCCAAATAATTAAATTCGCGCCCCTTACATTTCCATCGCCAAATCACCGCACACGATAAGGTATTCGTGGGGCGGTGATTTTTTGAAACAAAACACGCATCAAAACGTCTACATACACATGCTATATTGTTAGCATGTTCACCCACACGTATTAGGAGTAATTCGCCATGAATCGTCGTGTTTTTTGGATGCTCATCACCGTGAGTCTTTTTTTGATGGCATGTAGCACCAATTCAAGTGCAACACCTGCCACAATCATTGGGAATGCAGAGTGGCATCTGACACAACTTAATGGCACGGCAATTACCACACCCGTCGTTACCTTGCAACTCACCGATACGACTATTGGCGGCCAAGGATTTTGTAATTCGTACCATGGTCCATTGACGGTAACTGGCAATACCATTAAACTCGAGAATCTCGCCTCGACCCGTAAAATGTGTGTGGAAGATGGCGTGATGCAAAAAGAACAAGCCTACTTCGCAGCCCTGACTGCCACAACCCATGTCGCGCTCAACGGGACCCAGTTACAATTGCTTGATGCCAATAATACGGTGGTTTTGGTTTTTGATAAATAATACCCTCAGAAGGAGGGGCCATGAAACAGATTATGATTTTGGTGGGGATGTTGAGCATCTTAGTCGCCTGTAGTCAACCAAGCACCACCCCAACGGTCGTACCAACCCAAGTACCGACGACGATTGCAATTCCAACCGAATCAGCGGCAACCCCGATGGTGACGAATAGTGCCCCCATCGAAAACATTACGTGGCAATTAACGCAACTCAATGGCAAGCCGATTACTCAATCACCCGCCCCAACGATTCTTTTTGCCAATATGATGTCGATTTCCGGTGAGGCATTTTGTAATAGTTATTCAGGAAACTACGAAGGGAGTGCAACTTCAATTATCATTGGGAATATTGCAGCGACCCAAAAAGCCTGCGCAGATAGCACCCTGATGGATCTCGAATCGGAGTATTTTGCGACACTCGTCAAAAGCTTGCATATCACCGCCACCACCGATACCTTAACGATTTTTGGCGCAAACGAAACACCATTGGCAATATTTACGAAAAAATAACCTTTTCACGGGTGTATTCCTCTTTAACGGAATACACCCGTGTTACAATAGTGCCGGTTTCGTCGTAAATGCCCACACAAGAAAGGCACTGTCGCAATGATGCAACTGCCCCCGTCAAAGATTGACTTCTACCGCACGAATGGTTTTGTGCAAATCGACAATGTATTTAACCCAACGGAGCTCGCCGAGCTTGCTGGTGCCATGGACGAAGTCATGATCAGCAACGAAGGAAGCTCGATCCAAACCGATCGGGCCGGCGGTAATTACTACAAAGTCCTCAACCAACGGGTCAATACGTGGCGTGACCACGGGGTCATGGCCAAATATTCATTGCACCCGCGCCTCGCTGATTTGGCGCTCCAACTCACGGGCGCAAGTGGCATCCGCTTGTTCCACGACCATGCCTTGTGGAAGATGCCCGGCGACTCCAAACCCACCCCGTGGCACCAAGACTTCCCCTACTGGCCAATGAACGAATCTGGCGCGTTGTCGGCATGGATTCCCATGCACGATGTCGACGAAGAAAACGGCTGTATGATGTTTGTACCTGGCTCACACCTCAAAGGCAAGCTCACCGGCGTCGATTTGGTCAATCCCCAAGATATTTTTGATTTTGAAGAGAGCAAAGGGATTGACCGCAATAGTGCCGTCAAAGTACCACTCAAAGCTGGTTCTATCACCTTCCACAACGGGCTCTGCTTCCACTATGCCCACGCCAATAATTCCGATCAAGCACGGCGCGTATTGGCATTGATTTTCTTCCCCGACGGTACCACCTTCAACGGCAAACCACACATCATCACCAATGATCAAGGATTGGTCGAAGGCCAACCCATTGCCGGTGGTTTATACCCCTTAATCGCCAAAAAATAAGTACAAAAATACCCGTGTATTGTAGAGACGCAGCAGGCTGTGTCTCTACAATACACGGGTGTTAATTTACCATTCGGCGATAGCACCATCTTTGTGGCGCCAAATGGGATTTTTCCAGTTATGGCCTTCTTTGGCCTTGGCGCGTACATATTCTTCGTTGATCTCGATGCCCAAACCGGGGCCATTGGGGATTTTTACCATGCCGTTTTCGTATTTAAACACGGTAGGGTCAACCAAATAATCGAGCAAATCGTTGCCTTTGTTGTAATGGATCCCGAGGCTTTGCTCTTGGATGGTGGCGTTGTGGCAGGTGGCGTCGATTTGCAGACAGGCCGCCAAGGCAATCGGGCCAAGCGGGCAGTGAGGCGCCATGGCAACGTCGTAGGCTTCGGCCATGCTGGCGATTTTTTTGCACTCGGTAATCCCACCGGCATGCGACAAATCAGGTTGGATGACATCGACCAAACCGTCGGCCAGGATGCGTTTGAAGTCCCAGCGTGAAAACAAGCGCTCGCCAAGGGCAATCGGAATAGCCGCCGCATTGACAATATCGCGGAGGGCTTCGTAGTTTTCAGACAACACCGGTTCTTCGATGAACAACAATTGATGGGGCTCGAGGGCCCGAGCCAGTACTTTGGCCATGGGGCGATGCACGCGCCCGTGGAAGTCCATGGCAAAGCTGACGTCGGGACCGACAGCGGCGCGCACGGCGGCGGCGCGCTCTGCCGCCAAATCGATTTTGCCTGGCGTATCGAGGTACATCAATTCTTCGGTAGCATTCATTTTGAGAGCACTAAACCCTTGGGCCACGGCTTTTTTGGCGGATTCGGCGATATCGTCAGGCCGGTCGCCCCCAATCCACGAATAAACGCGAATCGAATGGCGTACCGCACCACCCATCAGTTGATAGATGGGGACGCCATAGCGCTTGCCTTTGATATCCCACAAGGCTTGGTCGATGCCGGCAATGGCACTCATTGCCAAGGCGCCGCCCCGATAGAAGCCACCGCGGTAGAGCACCTGCCAGATGTCTTCGATATCGTTGGGGTCACGGCCAATCAAATATTCACTCAGTTCATTGACGGCGGCGGCAGTAGTGGCAGCCCGTCCTTCGACAATCGGTTCACCCCAGCCGCTAATCCCCTCGTCGGTTGATATTTTCAAAAAAAGCCAACGGGGCGGGACGGTGAATAGCTCGATACCGGTAATTTTCATCGCATGTTCCTTTGATATAGCGCATGAAGAATGTGTACGCCCATCATACCGCAATCGTGGCGTGCCGGCGGATGATGTGGGCGATTGGCCCATCGGTACGATCATTCGTGGTGGGGGCACAACAATACATGCATTGCGATGGGTCTAATCGCCCCGACTTTATACTTCCGACGTCACACTTCCTACTTGCATTGACGCCTTCACCTATATCCTCGTACAATATAGCCATACTATCACCTGTTATCGTACCCGGGAGGAGCAGATTATGACCACCCCACCCCGCACCCGTCAAGAGATCCTCGATCTCTCACGTGAGACCACCTTGTATGAATGGACATCGCAAAAAGCGATTAAGCCAATGGTCATCGACCGTGCCGAAGGCATCTATTTGTGGGACGTCGACGGCAAGCGCTACATGGACTTTAATTCGCAGTTGATGTGTGTCAACATCGGTCATGGCGACCAACGGGTCATCGATGCCATCACCGCTCAGCTCAAACAAATCGCCTATGTGGCGCCCACCGCCGCCACCACCGCAGTGCGAGCCGAATTGGGCCGCTTGCTCAAAGAAATCACCCCCGGCAATCTGAGCAAAGCTTTTTTCACCAATGGTGGTGCTGAAGCCAACGAAAACGCCATCAAAATCGCCCGGGCTTTCACCGGCCGCCACAAAATCATCGCCCGCTACCGCTCATACCATGGTGCCACCGCCGGTGCTATCACCCTGACCGGCGACCCGCGCCGTTGGGGCGCCGAGCCAGGTATCCCCGGCGTCGTGCGGGCCCCCGACCCCTACCGCTACCGCTGTCGTTTTTGTGGGAGCAAAAGTGGCTGTACCCTCGATTGTCTCAACAGTATCGAAGATATCATCATGTTTGAAGGACCGCATACCGTGGCCGCCATTATCGTCGAGTCTGTGGTCGGTACCAACGGTATCATCATCCCACCCGACGGCTACATGCAAGGGCTACGCCAACTCTGCGACAAATACGGCATCGTCTTGATTTGTGACGAAGTCATGAGTGGCTTTGGTCGTACCGGTAAATGGTTCGCCGTCGACCATTGGAATGTCGTCCCCGACATCATCACCATGGCCAAAGGGCTCACGTCGGCCTATGTGCCCCTCGGCGCCGCCGTGGTCAACGACACCATCGCCGAATACTTCGAAGATCGCCCATTACTGGCCGGCCTGACCTACAACGCCCATTCGGTGGGTTGTGCTGCCGCCGTAGCCTGTATCAACGTCTACAAATCAGATAATTTGATCGAAAACGCCGCCCGCATGGGTGATATCTTGACCGTTGAACTCGAAAAAATGAAGGCCAAACATCCTTCCGTCGGTGATGTGCGCTCGATTGGGTTGTTTAGCATCGTCGAGTTGGTCAAAAACCGTGAGACCCGCGAACCACTCGTGCCCTACAACCCCAAACCCACCGAGTTGGGACCGATGCCCGCGTTCAATCAATTCTTGCGTGAAAACGGCGTCTTTACCTTTGTGCGCTGGAATACCTTCTTTTGTAACCCACCCCTCACCATCACCGAAGCCCAACTGCGCGAAGGACTCGAAATCATGGATCGCGGGCTCGACATCATCGATGCCAGTCTGGCATAAAAGGAAATAATCATGCAGGTCTATCGTAATTTCATCGGCGGTGAATTCGTACAATCCCAAGGCACCCGCCGCCTCGCCAATACCAATCCTGCCAACACTAACGACGTGCTGGGCGAGGCGATTTTAGCCACCAAAGCCGAAGCCGCCGCTGCCGTCGAGGCCGCCGCTGCCGCCTTCAAAAGCTGGCGGCGCATGCCTGCCCCCAAACGGGGCGCGATTGTTACCAAAGCGGCCCAAATCATGAGCGAACGCAAAGCCGAAATCGCCCGCACCCTGACCCGCGAAGAAGGCAAACTCCTCAGCGAAGCCTTGGGCGAAATGCAACGGGCCATCAACATTGCCGAATTCTGTGGCGCCCATGGCCGCCGCCTCAATGGCGAAGTCATCCCCCTCGAATTGGCAAATAACGTCGGTTATACCATGAAAGAACCGGTAGGCGTGGCGGCCATTATTACCCCGTGGAACTTCCCCGCCGCCATTCCCATCTGGAAAATCGCCCCGGCGCTCGTGGCCGGCAACTCGGTCGTCTTCAAACCGGCCTCACTCGTACCCGCCACCGCCGAACTCTTGATGCAATGCTTCGTCGATGCCGGCTTGCCGGCTGGCGTGCTCAACATGGTCATCGGATCGGGTGGTGAAGTAGGCAACACCTTTGTCGATCACCCCGATGTGCGCCTCGTCTCGTTTACCGGCTCAACCGACATCGGTCTAGGCATCTACAAACGCGCCGCTGGGCGGGGTATCCGCGCCCAATGCGAAATGGGCGGCAAAAACCCCGTCATCGTCTGTGACGATGCCGACATCGATTTGGCCGTGTCAGGGGTCTACAACGGTGCCTTTGGTTCGACAGGGCAACGCTGTACCGCCACTAGCCGCGTTATCGTGCAGCACGGCGTGGCCGATGCCTTCCTCGAGCGCTTGTTGGCCCAAGTCAACAAAATGAAAATCGGCAATCCCCTCGATGCCGATGTCGACATGGGTCCGAGCGTCGATGCTTCGCAACTCAAAACAGTGCTTGATTACATCGATATCGGCAAAAACCAAGGTGCTGAGCTGCTTACCGGTGGTAACCGCATCACGAGTAGCGAATATGCCAATGGCTTTTTTGTGGAACCGACGATTTTCGACAAAGTCCGCACCGACATGCGCATCCACAACGAAGAAATCTTCGGGCCGGTGTTGTCGGTCATCCGCGTCGAAAGCTTCGATGAGGCCATCGACGTCGCCAATCATAGCGAATTTGGGCTGACATCGAGTATTTATACCCGCGATTTGAGCCGCACCTTTCGCTATATCCACGAAATCGAAACGGGCATCACCCACGTCAACTCACCCACCCTCGGCGGCGAAGCCCAAATGCCCTTTGGTGGTATGAAAAACACCGGCGTCGGCCCGCGCGAGCAAGGGACAGAGGTCTTTGATTTCTATACCGAAACCAAAGCCGTCTATATCGACTATACCGGTGCCAAACGTGAAGGCAAATTGTACTAAATCAACGCGTTTGCCACCAACACCAACACGCCACTGTACATTCTGTACAGTGGCGTGTCGCATACAGTGTAGTGCTGGCTACGATACCACCTGGCCTAACAATAGTTTGGCATGATGGCGAATGCTCTCAATATCACTGGCGGTGGGCGCAAGTTTGGCATAGCGTTCGAGGTAAATCATCGCCATATGGGGCAACCCAAGTCGCCCCAAAACCAAGCCATAATCACGCACATCGGGGGCAGAATTCGGATCTAATATGAGTATTCGTTCAATCGCACTTGCCGCATTCCCAAAATCCGACTGTGCCACATAATTCCCTTTGAGGTTGCGCAACACCCGACCAATTACGAGATACGGTGTCGGTGGGATTAACATATCGGATACTGGAGTGGTGACCCCCTGTTGAATCAAATAGGCGGCACATTCTGCCATACTCCAGACCCGACCACTCCGAAATGGATCAATGACGAACGGGTCATGCACCCCATCGCTACATTGGACCATGAAGTGCCCGGGGAAGGCCACCCCGTGACAAATCACGCCAACGCGTTGCGCCAACGCGATATACAACAACGATAGCATGATGGGGAGGCCTGTTTTGGTGATTACAACCTGATCAAAGTAGCTATTGTTGACGTGGTAATACTCTTGCTGATTCCCAGTAAATTCTTGTTCAACAAACAAAAAATTGTTAATGGTGGCAATTTTTTCTGCCAGGGTCAATTTTCCCCGGATTTGCGGTAGCAAGGCACCCGTCATTGCCTCGAGCGTGTCATAAATGAGCGCACGGCTATCACGTGATTGATCTTCCCATGCGATACACAAAATCGCTTCAATCACATCAGGTGTAGGCAAGCGTAATGCACGCAAATAGCCATGGCGGGCAGGATGCGCCAACGCCCGAATTCTCATAGCCACCAACGTTGGACATCAGTAATCAAGGTATCACGATAGCCTTGAAGCCACGTATCGAGGGTCAGTAACGACATGGCCGCCCGTTCGACTACCACACTCCGTTCAAAGCCTTGTTGGAAACGTCCGAGCGCCGACAATAACCGTATCACATGCGCCAAACGCATCATGGTGGGGATAGCGGCAATTTCGGCATCAGCCAACGTACTGATTTGAGCGAACCCTTGGCCAAACCGGAGCATGGCGGCTTCATCGTATGTGTCGCCAAATCCACCCCATGCCAACATGGCCAATGCCACGTCAAGCACCCGCACATCACTCCGACATAATTCGAAATCAAGCACCGCCGATACCATGCCTTGATTCACCAACACATTGCTCGGCACAAAATCACCATGGATAATTTGGCGTGGCAATTCGGCATAATACGCGGGCAACTCGGCTTGGAGTGTTTCGACAATCCGGGCTAACTGTTTAATCTGGTCGTTTTGTAATGGCGCCACCCGCAAGGCTGCCAGTGGGTCAATGATATAGGGATGGACGCGATTTAGTGTCATATACGGAGGTGGCGACGATTCACTAACCGTGACTGATTCCAAGGCAGTGAGCAATTGTGCATGCACCCGCCCCGCATGAAAACAGGCATCGCCATCATCAACGGTAGGGTGATCCCCTGAAAACCACGGCAACATCGTCATGACCCAGGTACGATACCCATCATCGTGGCGATAGAGACTCGCTCCGCTATGCGTATGTAATGGTAACGGCAAGGCAAACGGCAGTTTTTGGGCAGTCAATGCCTGTAATACCGCCTGCATATACCCAAATGAGGCAGGAGCATCATTGCTATAGGTACACAACACTGCATGCTGTTGATTGGCCGCCACAATCAACGCAAGGTGATTGTGCGCGCTGCCACTCATCGGTTCAATTTGCCATGGTGCAGGTAAATCCCACACATTCGCCAAATCACTCATCTTCATGGTGATTTTCTTTCTGTGGTCCCTGTATTATGATTTGCTGATACCCGCAACATCCGCCGGATCAACAACAGTACAGGGATTAACAACGGCAACAACACCGCCGGACGCGCGCCGGCCCACAACAACGCCCGCACACCGGCACGCATCCGCGCGACTTGATGATGGACTTCATCGGTAGGGGGGAGCGTTTGATTACGCCACGCTTGGGCTACAATCACGTCAGCCAATCCCGGTACCGCATATACTGCCTGCATATCAGCGATATAAATTTGGGTGACCCCACAAGCCGCCACATGACCAAGGTCACGGAGTAATTCACTTTCGCTCAATGGGCGGTTATGTCCATCTGAGGCAATACTGCCAATCAACACACTACTTGCTTCATGGGCATAAGTCGCTATCAATCCTGGACCATAGGGGCGCACATTACTACTGTATAGCTGGATTACCGTGCGGTCTGCAGCGAGGTCAGGCAACCCTAACAAGCGACGCGCAATGGTTGTGCCACTGACACGATCATCGCGCACAAATGGAATTTCGTAACTTTCGACAACGAACCCATCCGCACGCATTTGCGCAACAAGGGTGGCATACGCAGCAGTTGCTGCTTCGATATGCCACCGATCAGCAATCCGACGGACCAACGTATTGATATCAACGCTCGGTTGATCCCCAAAGCGTACCGCATCACGAATATCTGGCTCGATATCAATACCAATGGCATCCCATCCCAACCCGTGCTGTGTGCTCCATTGCTTAAACTCGCCATATCGTTCACTCACAAGTGCCGCATCGTGCATGCGGTAATCGCGCGCACTATCGTGTTCATCACGTACTATCCATGCCACTACCGCAATCCGGGCTCGGTTTAAGCGCCGCACGAGCTCTGCGCGTAATGGACTAAAATCACGCATCGTCAGACAGAGGCGCAAGCGATGTACCCCCATGTGGGCAATCAACGCTTCATCAAAAAAATCAGCCAATTCCGCTACTGGCATATCACACACGTAGGTTAATTGCATTCGTTGCGTCATTGTTTTGTCATCAATACCGATATGTTGTCATGAAGTTGTCACCGATTACCCCAATAATAGCACAACAACATGGATTTTGAAGTACCAAAACAAACAAAACGATTACAAACATCATATTATGAAGTAGGAAGTAGGAAGTATGAAGTGGGAAGTGGGAAATTGTAGAGACGCAGTCGAGCCGCAGCACGCTGCGTCGTACTGCGGCTCCACCATGCAACGCATGGTGATACGAAGTATGAAGTGGGAAGTGGGAAATTGTAGAGCCGCAGTCGAGCCGCAGCACGCTGCGTCGTACTGCGTCTCCACCATGCAACGCATGGTGATACGAAGTATGAAGTGGGAAGTGGGAAATTGTAGAGACGCAGTCGAGCCGCAGCACGCTGCGTCGTACTGCGTCTCCACCATGCAACGCATGGTGATACGAAGTATGAAGTATGAAATGTGAAATTGTAGAGCCGCAGTCGAGCCGCAGCACGCTGCGTCGTACTGCGTCTCCACCATGCAACGCATGGTGATACGAAGTATGAAGTATGAAATTGTGAAATTGTAGAGACGCATGGTGATACGAAGTATGAAGTGT
>CANFUF010000075.1 GCA_947450095.1 Roseiflexaceae bacterium | reverse complement strand
TGAGACTACCATCACCAAATCAGGCAAAAAAACATATGGAATTGATCAGTATTATTCTGGTACACATGGGCATGTCGTCAAAGGACTCTCGTTTGGGGTGCTCGCCTTGGTCGATGTCGATGACCGCAAAAGTCATCCTGTACATTTGACGCAAATTGTGCGTTCCCATGCGCTAAACCCCGTTGTCACTGCACCCAAACGCCCCCGCGGTCGACCGCTTGGTAGCCGCAACAAACCGCTCCAAGACCAACCGCTCTCACCAGAACTGACGCGGATTGACGCCCAAATTACGCAATTTTTACACGAAAACAACGGAAAAATTCCTTTACGTTACATTGCATTTGACGGGCATTTTGGCAATATTCCCACCCTCGAAATGGTGCAACGTCATGGGCTACATATCATCACTAAATTACGCGCCGATAGTGTGTTGTACTTACCACCAGATGCACCGTATTCCGGACGGGGAAGACCTAAAATATTTGGTGAAAAAGTCGACGTACGCAATCTTCCAACCCATTATTGTGTGCAGACGACCCACGATGGAGACACACAAATGCAATTATTTCAATTTACCGCACGGGTCAAGGCGAGTGCACAACTGTTAAATATTGTGGTCAGAAAAACCACGCAGCGCCAGAAAAAAACGGCAACGTACACGATTCTCATGAGTAGTGATTTAGCGTTAACAGCGGTGCAATTGGTGGAGTATTACGGGTTGCGCTTCCAAATTGAGTTCAATTTTCGCGATGCGAAACAGCATTTTGGGCTGGAAGATTTCATGAATGTCACCGCGACGGCGGTGAACAACGCTGCCAATCTGGCCATGTGCATGGTCAATGTGAGTGCCAAATTGATTGCGGATAGTGGTGGTGAGATTCAAGGCGTGCGTGATCTCAAAACCGCCATACGTGGGCGCAAATATGTCACTGTGATATTAAAATTGCTTCCGCAAAAATTGCACAACGAATTAAAATCACCGATTGAACGGATAATTTCCGCACTTGGGCGTATCAATGCACCGCCGAACGATCAACAAGCGGCGTAGATTGGCGTAGGTATTGTTTAATTACTACAATTTATAGTATCAAATAGGTCAGGGTATGCACAAAACCCACAGCGATTGGTTTTTATCGAGTGTAATCGGATTATGTTTCGGGATTGTGGTGATTGTGGTGGTGATTGCGGTCGGCTAAAAACGTATAGCCGATGAGCACACACCAGCTTGCAAGTGCGCTCGCCGCCACAATCGTCAGTGTCGCAGCCTCGGTGACGATGGGGGTAAGCGGGCTTGTCAACGCAGTCGCAAGGCCAATGTTTTGGGCACCGAGCAGCCCAATCAACAGCCAACGCCAAGCCCAACGCCGCCCCCACACCACGCCAAAGTGGGGTTGGAGCGCCATGCTCAACAGACTCAACGCTTCACCAGCGATAAGCACAGCGCTGATGTAGATAAATTGGGGCGTGATAATCACCCATTGGATGAGGCTGGCGAAGGTCAGCAGACTAAGGTAGCGGACCCAGGCAGGCAGGGGCGCGAGGATCCGCGGCAGTACCACCCGTAGTACCACTTCTTCGGCCATACACCACATAGCCAGTGGCACCAAAAATATCAGCGCATTGCTGGCACCATTGAAATAAAACTGCTGGGCGATGGTGAATTGGCCAAACCAATAGGGTGGTACCAGCGCCAGCCCAATCATCGCCAGCGCCTCAAAAAATACCCGCCCCACATCACGCCAGCGCCACGTGGGCCATTCGCGATGGTAGATTGCCCAAATCATCAGCGCCGCCATGCTCAATTCGATGGCGGTGGTGGTGGCAGTAGTCCATGGCCACTCGACGGGGAATAGTCGGAGCAGGCGGCTTTGCGCCAACACCAAGGTCGTCAGCACCACCGTGGCCGGCAATATGAGCACCGCAACGATGAATTGACCCCAGGCGATTTTTTGTGACATAGCGGCGCTTCCTTGGTAGCAACAACACCGTCGTATTATGCCATATGAAGTATGAAGTATGAAGTATGAAGTATGAAGCTGGTCGTAAGGGCGAATAACGCTGGTCGTAAGGGCGAATAATGTTGGCGAATTCATTCGCCACTATTCGCCCTCTCCCTGCATGGCGCTAGACGAAGCTGGTCGTAAGGGCAAATCATGCTGGTCGTAAGGGCGAATCATGTTGGCGAATGAATTCGCCAACATGATTCGCCCTAAGGATGAGCCACTATTCGCCCTAAGGATGAGCCACTATTCGCCCTGAGGATGAGCCACTATTCGCCCTGAGGATGAGCCACTATTCGCCCTTGATGTGATAGGCTATCTACACACCGCACCCCAAGGAGTAGCATGAATTCGTTATTGATTATTGCCGGCCTCAGTTCGGCGCTCTGTTACGGCATTAGTGATTATGTGGGTGGGCGGGCCAGTGCCCGGATTGCGATTGTGCAGGTGTTGGTCATCGGCGAAATCATCGGAGCGGCTGCCTTGTGGGCACTGGCCTGGTGGTACCACGAAACGTGGCTCGCTACAGACCTGATTGGTATCGCCGTCGCCGCCGGCATGGTTGGCGCCATCGGGGTGGCCAGCCTCTATCACGGCATCGCCCACGGCCATACAGCGGTCACCGCGCCGGTATCAGCTTTGCTGGCCGCCATTATTCCCGTCATCTATGGCATCGGCAGTGATGGCATGCCCAAAACGTTAGTTCTGATAGGACTGGCACTAGGGATTGTGGCAATCGTGTTGAATTCGCTGTCGGGGAGCGTCGCACGGTTTGCCGGGGTGTGGCAAGGTATCGTCGCCGGCATGGCGTTTGGCATTTATTTCGTGTTACTCAAATATTTGGGGCAAGCGCACGCCCTCTTTTTGCCGTTAGCGCTGAGTCGCTCATGTGCCTTGCTGGTGACCATTCCATGGTTGCTCATCCGCCCAGGGGGGCGCACTAGTGCCGCCGGCATCGGGTTGGCGATTGTGGCGGGGGGCTTCGATATCGCGGCGGGGATGTGGTATATCTTGGCGACCCAATCAGGGCGGCTCGATATTGCCGGGGTGCTGGCGTCGCTCTATCCCGGGGTAACGGTATTGTTGGCGTTTTTGATTAATCGCGAACCAGTCACGACCGCCCAACGCTGGGGCTTGGTCACTACGATTATCGCCACCGCACTCATTGCGACTTAACGCAATTAAATAGCAAGCCAGCCTTCGTGGCGTAACAGCCATTCTTTACGATGTAAGCCGCCGGCATACCCCGTCAAGGCGTTGTTGCTGCCCACTACCCGATGGCACGGCAAAATAATTGCGATGGGATTGAGACCATTGGTGCGCCCCACGGCACGGCTGGCAGTGGGACGACCAATGCGCTGCGCCAACGTGCCATAGCTGATGGCGGTACCAGCAGGAATGTCACGCAAGGCCAGCCAGACGTTTTGTTGAAAAGGGGTGCCGCCGGTATCGACAGGTAATGTGTCACACGCAGTTAAATCGCCGCCAAAATAGGCTTGGATGCGCGATACGGCCTCGAGCGGGTCAGATTTTTCGACCAACGTATAGCCGTCGTGACCATAGCGATGATCCAACAGTTGATACATGCGCTCGCGGTAGTCGATGTAATCGAGCACGTGGACGGCGTGGTCGTTGCAGGCCAACAGCAATTCGCCAATCGGCGACGCAATCTGGGTGAGGGTTAATTGCACCATAGGGAGAGTTCCTTTCGGGTGGTAGATTAGCAACATCGCGTATTGTAGCAGGCTGCGTCTTTACGTTAATGATAGACTCATATGGCATTGGTAGAATCATTACAAATCGTTTATTAGAGAGAAGCGACATTACGACTATGCGCGATATTTTGCGATTACGTTTGCCCATCTGGTTTGTCATGCCGTTGTTGATGCTGACGAGCATCGTCATGCTTGGGGCAGGGTATTTGGGCGCCCATCAGCTCAGCGCACCCTGTTCGTTGACCACCACCGAATGCAGCAAGTTGACGCGATTATACACGGCGTGGGACATCGTCAGCAAGAATTATGTCGACCCTAAATCAATCAACACCGACGCCATGATTGACGGGGCGATTAGTGGCATGGTCGACAGTCTTGGCGACCGTGGTCACAGCCGCTATATTTCCCCCAAAGATGCCGCCGCCGAACGTGAAGCCCTGCAAGGAAGCTTCGAAGGCATCGGTGCTTATTTGAGTGAACGCGACGGCTTTGTGATTATCGCGGCGCCCATCGAAGGCTCGCCGGCTGCCGCTGCTGGGATTTTGCCCGGTGACCGCGTAACCAAAGTCGATGGCGTCGATATGCGCACTGCGACCATCACCGATCTGCAACGCAAAGTGCGTGGCCCGAGTGGCACGCAAGTAGTACTCGATATCACCCACGAAGATGGTACCACCATGACCGTCACGATTACCCGGGCCACCATCGATATCCCTAGTGTGACCTGGAAGATGTTACCGGGGGGAGTGGCGCATCTCCACCTCAATCAGTTTTCGGCCAAAGCCAGCGGCGACATGCAAACCGCCCTGACTGAAATCAAGGCCGCCAATGCCCGGTCGATCGTGCTCGATTTACGCAACAACCCCGGTGGCTATGTCGATCAATTGATGAATGTCGCCGGACAATTTTTGCCCGCCAACACCACCGTCCTGATCGAATCGACCCGTGACGGTACCCAGACCCCCTACAAAACCGAAGGTACAGGGCTGGCAATCGACATCCCCATGGTCGTCATCGTCAACAACAATAGTGCCAGTGCCGCCGAAATCCTGGCCGGCGCATTGCAATCGGCCAAACGCAGTGTGATTATTGGCGAAGCCACCTTTGGCACCGCTACCGTGTTACGCTCGTATCCGCTCGATGCCGGCGCCGAAATCCGCCTCGGTACCACCCAATGGTTGACCCCAGACGGCAAAGAAGTGCGCGGCAAAGGCATTAGTCCGGATATCGAGGTCACCCTGCATAATTTGTCGAATATTTTGATTCCGTCCGCTGCCGCCAAACTGAGCCAAGCCGATTTGCTCAAAAGCACCGATACGCAGTTGGTGCGGGCCTTGCAAGAATTGGGCGTCAAATAAAAACTTCCCCCACAAACGCCGTTATGGCATCTGTGGGGGAAATTATTTTGCCTACATGAATTGCTTCCAAATGGCTTCGATAATCAAGCCCAACAAAAAGAGCAACCCAAATGTGCGGGTATGTACGAAGGCATAGGGGGCGTACCACAGCGGCCAGACATCGGGTGGGTAGTCGGCCGGCGGGGTTTCGGGACGAATAGTGGTAAAGGTCTTGATGGCCGCCCAAGCACTCGGTAGCGCCAGCGCCACGATGGCCAACCACGGCGTAAAGACCCCAGTGATAATCAACCAGGCTACAATGGCGTATTCGGCCACAAACAACGCAATAGCCACATAGCGCGCCAGCACATCACCCAGCAACACCGGCAGGGTACGGATTTTGCTGATGCGATCCGCCGGCATTTTGTCGATGTGTTTGCCAAACAACACGGTGGTGGCAGCCAAGGTTTGTGGCAAGCTAATCAACACCGCCGCCCACGACCACTGCCCGGTAATCACAAAATAACCACCGCCCACCATCAACGGTCCCCATACCACCAACACGGCGATTTCGCCCATGCCGATGTACTTGAGGGGCCAGGTATAAAAAATCACGAAACCGGCGCCGATGAGCAATAATTCGAGTGCCAACGTCCCCCGCAAATAAACCAAATAGGCGCCGGGAATCAACGCCAATGCGCCGGTGACGGCGATATAGAGCAACAGCCCCCGTTGATTGAGCAGGCCGTGTACGAGCGGTTGTGGGCCGTATTGGGCGCGGAAGTAGTTGTTGTGATCGACTCCTGAACGAAAATCCATCAAGTCGTTGATCAAATTATTGGCGGCGTGGGCCATCGTCAAGCCCACAAACAAGCAGAGCCACAAGGTCAAATCAAACATACCGTCATGCCAGGCCCACACGCCGGCAATCATCGCCGATGTCCCGGTCATCACCAGCACAGCGGCCCGTGACGCCACCAACCAGCGCGACACGATGTCGAGTCCTTGCCATTCTTCGAGGCTCAAGCGCGGAATTGTGCGCAGAGCCTTACCCCACATTGCAATCATGGCTATCTCCTTTATGAAAATCTATAGAACGGCGCTATCATACCATAAATACCCTGTTTTTTGAATAAAAAAATAACTTGCACAGAGATATCAGGCAGATAATTTACGTTTTTTATCATGAAAATATCCGTTATTCATCAAATTTTGTGCATCTGATGCCTATCCTGTGGCAAGCCCCACGTCATTCCACGCGACGGTTGCCAACCCAACCGGCATGGAATGACGCCATACGAAGGAGGAAGCGTGAAGTATAAAGGATGAAGTTGAACTCGCACGTGCCCGCTGTGCACGCTACGGGCTCTGTGCGAGTTACTGAGATGCTACCGGGCTGGAGCAATCGCGCACCGCGGTCAAGCCCCACGTCATTCCACGCGACGGTTGCCAACCCAACCGGCATGGAATGACGTGGGGGGTGTTTTGGCGTAGGTATTGCAACAGACGCAAGTCAGTATAATAAAAGGGAGGCACTATGCGTAGTGCATTCCCGCCACTTAAAGGATATCACTGTGAACCACTGGCGATTTTGGCGATTATATTTCACGCTGTTGAGCATTGTCGTGCATATTTTTTGCTACGACATATTGTTGGGACGGTGGTTTGGGAGCAGCACGATTCGGCGCTGGGTACGCTTAGCACGGCGCTTCCGGCGGCTGGCGATTGACCTCGGCGGCGTGCCAATCAAACTCGGGCAATTTCTCAGTGTACGGGTCGATGTATTGCCGGCACCAGTTACCGCCATCCTCGCCGATTTACGCGACCAAGTGCCCCCCGTCGATTTTGCCCACATCATCCCGGTATTTGCGGCGGCATGGGGACAGCGGTACGACGACGTGATGGAGGATTTTAACACCACACCGGTGGCGGCGGCGTCGCTAGGGCAAGTCTATAAGGCGCGCCGGCGCGATGATCAGCGACTAGTGGCCATCAAAGTATTGCGCCCAGGTATCCACACCGTGATTACCACCGATTTGGCGGCGGTGCAGGCGATTGTACGGTTAATCAAAAACTATCCATTGATCCGGCAACGTGCCGATTTACAGCGGATTTTCGATGAATTTGCCTTAGTATTACGCCAAGAGTTGGATTACCGCATCGAAGCCAACAACAACGCCACCTTGGCAGGATTCCTCGACCAAATGCCCCGGGTGGCCTTACCCGTCATCCACCCCGATTTGTCGAATCGTGACGTGCTGGTGATGGACTGGGTGGACGGCATAAGTCCCGACAATGGCGAAGCGCTGACGGCCGCCGGGATTGACCGCAAGGCGGTGGCTGCTCAATTACTCGACATTTTTTTTACGCAATGCTTCGTGCATGGCACATTCCACGCCGACCCCCACCCGGGCAATCTGTTGATTGTACCCAAGGGTAATGGTGATTGGACCCTCACCTTACTCGATCTCGGGGCGGTGGCGCATGTGCCGGCCCCATTACAAAAACATTTACGGGCGGGGGTGATTGCCATGGTGGGCAACGATGTGCCCCGCTTGATCCAGGCCTTTGACGATTTGGGGATGATTTTGCCCGAGGCCGACCGTGACGACATCCAGCGTGTCTTGCGGCGGGTGTTGACCGATGTGTTTGACCGGAGTATCGCAGATTTGCGCACCATTGACGTCAAAAGCATTGCCTATGACACCCGTGATGTGATGCTGACCTTGCCCTTCCAATTACCCCAAGACGTGGTCTATCTCGGGCGGGCGTTGGGATTGTTGAGTGGGGTGGTGACGATGCTCGACCCCGAAATTAATTTCTTTCGGGCGGCGCAACCGTTGGCGCAACGCTGGTTGAAGGATGGCCAAGGGTCGTTGATTGATGGGGCGATTAAGTTGGGGCGGCAGTTGATCGGGTTGCCACAGCGCCTCGATGGGGTGCTCAACCAACTCGAACAAGGGCAGTTGCGGGTCGACATGCGCCGCATTGAACGGCAGCTCCAACGCATGGAGACGACACAGCGCCGCCGCGACATGCTGATAGTGGCGTTGGTGCTGGTGGTGGGCTATATGGTGTGGCGATAACAATCGTAGGTGCGCGGCATCTCCGCGCACAATCTATATCCTGATTCTCGCACAGAGGGGCGCAGAGGACGCGGAGGCATACCCACGGGCGAGTGCTACGGCGAGGGGATATGTGCATGGCGCCCCGCACGGAGATTCCACGCGCCGGGTGCGCGCACCCGGCATGGAATGACGCTGGGGTGGCGTATAGGCGGGTTTGCGTTGACAC
This sequence comes from Roseiflexaceae bacterium, assembly GCA_947450095.1. GTDB lineage: Bacteria > Chloroflexota > Chloroflexia > Chloroflexales > Roseiflexaceae > UBA965. Next base: position 9,012 of record CANFUF010000075.1, on the reverse strand, counting down.
TGCCCGCTTTGCCGTTTAAGATGGCGGTAGCATAAATGAAATGGCCAATTGTGTGAGGAACGCGTGAAAAAGCTACGCTTGTGGATTGGGCTCATTGTGAGCGCCGTTTGTCTCTATATTGCCTTCCAAGGGTTGCACCTCGAAGATTTTGTGGGAGTGGTCAAATCGGTCAACTACTGGTGGATTATCCCCGCCGTGGCCGTATACACCGTTGCCGTCGTCATCCGCACATGGCGCTGGCGCGCGATGTTGCGCCCCATCGCCGACGTGTCGATGCGGCGTTTGTGGCCTGTCGTGGTGATCGGCTATATGGGCAACAACGTCTACCCCGCCCGCGCCGGTGAAGTGTTGCGCTCATATGTGTTGCGCCGCCGCGAAGGGGTGCCCATGAGTGCCTCGCTCGCGACTGTGGTGCTCGAACGCTTGTTTGATGGCCTCATCATGTTACTGTTTGTCTTTGTCACCCTGCCATTTGCCCCACTGCCTGCCGTCTACAACCAAGTAGTAACGGTGTTTAGTGTGGTGTTTGGCGTGGCATTACTCTTCTTTTTGGTGTTGGCCTCACGCCCAGCCCAGTTTTTGCGGTTGTGGCAATGGGTGGCCACACGCTTTTTGCCGGCCCGCTTTGCCAGCATGGGGAGTGAGATTGTCACCAAATTTGTGAGTGGCTTGCAATCACTCAAAAGCCCGCGCGAAATGTTGGTGATTTTTGCGTCGTCTGCCTTGATTTGGTTGACCGAAACGGGCAAGTATTGGGTGATTATGCAGGGCTTCCCATTCCACGTCGATTTCACTGTGCTGATGTTGATGACGGCTGTCGTCAATCTGGCCACCACCCTGCCATCGACCCCGGGCTACGCCGGTACCTTCGATGTGCCGGGGATTTTGGTGTTGCAACGCTATGGCATCAGCCAAGCGCTTGCCACCGGCTATACCCTCGTGTTGCATGTGGCCTTGTGGTTGCCGATTACGTTGCTGGGTGCCTGGTATATGCTCCGCGAACAAATGAGTTGGGATGATTTTGGGCGGGCTGTTGACGCCCGTCAAGGAGAATAACCATGCACGTATTGATTGTGGGTGCGGGCTATGCTGGCTTGACCGCCGCCTATCATCTCCAAAACGCCGGCCACCAAGTCACCATCTGCGAAGCCGCCCCCCAAGCCGGCGGGCTGGCGTCGGGGTTCAAGGGCAGCGAGGCCTGGGATTGGCCGCTCGAACGCTTTTATCATCATGTGTTTGAAACCGACCATGACATCCGTGATTTGCTCAATCAAATCGGTACTGGCCACAAATTATTTTTTAAATCACCGCGTACTGTGCAATGGTGGCGCGACCGCACCTGGGCCCTCGATAGCCCCGTCAAAGTGCTCCAACTCCCGTTGATGCCCTTTATCGATCGGGTGCGCTTTGGCGTTAGTATTGCCTGGCTCAAATATGTGGTGCGTGATTGGCGCCCGCTCGAACGCGAAACAGCCATGGCCTGGAGTCAACGGGTGATGGGCGACAAGGCTTACCGCGCCATCATTGAGCCATTGCTCAAAGGCAAATTTGGCCCCTATGCCGAAAAAGTCAATATGGCCTGGTTGTGGTCGCGCTTCAAGGCCCGCACCTTTAAGTTGGGCTATTACCAAGGAGGCTTTCAAGCCCTCGCCGATGATTTGGTGACAGCGCTGGTGGCCAAAGGGGTCAAGTTTCATTTTAGTCGCCCCTTGGCGTCACTCAACTACGACGGCAATCATTGGTTTGCCACCGCCGCCAATGGCGAAGTCATCACCAGCGACAAGGTGTTGGTCACGAGTGGCCCCGATATGCTCAAACGCATCGTGCCCAATCTGCCTGCCGCCTATACGTCGAGCCTGACGTCGCTCAATTCACTAGGGGCGATGGTGATTACGATTGCCCTCACACAACCCCTCACCAGCGGCGATTATTGGATTAATACGCCCAAACCAGAATACCCGATGCTGGCCATCGTCGAGCACACCCACTTTGTGGATGCATCGCACTACAACGGCGATCATCTGATTTATTGTGGCGATTATGTGCCGGTAGACCACGAATACATGACCATGGACAAAGATGCTATTTTGCAACGCTTTATCCCAGCACTGACCCGCATCAATCCGGCTTTTGATGCCAGCTGGATTCGCGATGCCTGGGTGCACCGTGAGCGCTATGCCCAACCGGTGGCACCCGTCAACCACAGCGCCAATATTCCTACCATCAAAACGCCGCTGGCCGGGTTGTATTGGGCCAGTATGAGCCATGTCTACCCGTGGGATCGGGGCACCAATTTCGCCGTCGAAATCGGCAAACGGGCCGCCGAAACCATCTTGGAAGCCTAGTCCCCGACGCCCCATACATTTTTTTCATAACAAGGAGGTTGTGATGGCTGATCGATTTTTACTGACCGGTGCCCTCGGTTGTATCGGCTCATGGGTGGCGCGCAATTTGGTCAATCAAGGTATGCCCCCCGTCATCCTCGATATCGGTGGTGACCCCAAGCGCCTCAAGCAATTGATGAGCGACAGTGATTTGGCCAAAATCACCTTTGTGAATGGTGACGTCACCAATTTGGCCACCGTCGAAAAAACCCTCGACGACCACGACATCACCCACATCATCCACTTGGCAGCCCTGCAAGTGCCGTTTTGTCGCGCCAATCCATCACTCGGAGCGAGCGTCAATGTAGTCGGTACCGTCAACATGTTTGAGGCGGCCAACAAACGCAAAGACCGCATCAACAAAGTGGTCTATGCCTCATCGGTGGCAGTCTATGACGCCGCCGACGGCAATAGCGGCGAAATCAGCCACGGCATGGTTGGTCACCCCACCACGCTGTATGGCGTCTACAAGCAGGCCAACGAAGGCACCGCGCGGGTCTATTGGCACGAACAAAAGTTCCCCAGCATTGCCTTGCGGCCCTACATCGTCTATGGCACCGGCCGCGACCAAGGAATGACCTCGACACCCACCAAAGCGATGTTTGCGGCGGCAGTCGACCAACCCTACCACATCCCCTTTGGCGGACGGGCCGATTACCACTATGCCGACGATGTCGCCAACACCTTTATTGCCTGTGCCCGCGTGCCGTTTGCCGGCGCCGACATGTTCAATATCCGCGGTAGTTTGGCTAGTGTGCCAGAAATCATCGCAGCCATCGAAGCCGTAGCACCCAGTGTGGCCGGCAAAATTACCTGCACCAACGACACCTTGCCCTTCCCCGACGAATACGAAAACAACCAACTCGAAACGTTGATTGGCAAACTGCCCTACACGCCCCTCGACCAAGCGGTCAAAGACACCATCGTGCGCTACCGCGATTTGGTAAGCCGGGGTGTGATGGCCAAAGACGCCTTGTTGGGATAATTCTTTCACTATCATCCCTGTAGCCATCACGCTAGATGGCTACAGGGATTGTGCCTATTCCAACCTAATAATAGGATTGATCGCCATGCGTTACAACTACCTCGGCAACACCGGGCTCCGCGTGTCGGCATTGGGACTAGGGGGGTCTGCACTCGGTAGCGTGTTTGGCGCCGTCGACCAAACCCAAGGCATCCGAATCGTCCATCGCGCCCTAGCGATGGGCGTCAATTATTTTGATGTGGCGCCAGCCTACGGCTCGACTCGCGCCGAAACGGTGCTCGGGGCGGCGTTGTTTGGCATTCCCCGCGACCGCTACGTGCTGTCGACCAAGGTCGGCCAGTATGGCGACGCTGGGACGGATTTTTCGCCAACCCGGGTCGTGCACGAACTCGAGCAGAGTATGAAACGCCTAGGGGTCACGTATGTCGATGTGGTCTATTGTCACGACATCGAATATGTCGACATTGATTATGTGGTCACCCACACCATTCCAGCGCTACGCCAGCTCCAAGCCCAAGGCAAAATTGGCTTTGTGGGGGTAAGTGGATACCCCCTCGCCATATACCCCAAAGTGTTTGGGGCGACTACCATCGATGCGGTGATTTCGTATTGTCACATGATGCTGAGCAACACCCGTTTGCGCAATTTGCAGATGCTGTTTGATGCCCACCGGATCGGCGTCGTCAATGCGGCGCCGCTAGGGATGGGGTTGTTTACCCCTCAAGGTCCGCCTGACTGGCACCCGGCGACGCCGCAAATCAAGGCGGTGTGTGCGGAGGCGGTGGCGTTTTGTGCGGCCCAAGGAGTCGATATCGCCCAATTGGCTATCCAATACGCCGTTGCCCAAGCCGGTGTAGCGAGCACACTCGCGAGTGCGTCACGTATTGCGGAAATCGAAAAAAACGTGATTGCGCTGGAATCGCCCCTCGACAATGCACTAGTAGCCCGTGTGCAAGCTATTTTGGCGCCGATACGGGACCAAAGCTGGCAAATTGGCCGGCGTGAAAACAACTAGAGGTTTGCTATGAGTGACATTCCCCATCCCCCCATCGCCACTCGTGACGCATGGGAGCAGGCCCGCCAAGCGTTGTTGGTGGCCGAAAAAGAGCTGACGCGCCAGCGCGACCGCGTCACTGCCGCCCGCCGGCGCTTGCCGATGGTTCCCATCGCAAATTATCTGTTTGATGGTGCGCAGGGTGAAGTACGCTTTGTTGATTTATTTGCCGGTCAGCGCCAACTCATCATCTACCACTTCATGTTTGGGTCCGAGTGGGAGGTCGGATGCCCGGTCTGTACCGGCTACATGAACTCACTGTGTGACTTATCGAGCCTTGCGAATCGCGATACCACCTTTGCGATTGTGGCCCATGCCCCGATTGCGAAAATCCTCGATCACAAAGCAAAGGCCGGCATCCGCTTCCCGATGTATTCGGCGTTTGGCAATACGTTTAATTACGACTTTGCGATGTCAACGCCTGATGGCGGCGAAGGGCAGGGAATGAGTGTTTTTTTCCAACTGGACGGGCAGGTGTATCACACCTATACCGCGAAACAACGGGGAGTCGAGGGATTGAGCAGTGTCGATGCCTTCCTCGACATCACCCCGTATGGTCGCCAACAAGATTTCGAAGATTCGCCGGCGGGTTGGCCGCAACATCCCACCTACGGCTAGGCACCTGTGAAGATTTAACAAATCCGTGTTATTCTTGGCACAAGCGAAATGCCGTAATAAGGAGCATGACTGATGACGCGTACAATTGTTGTCCTCGAAGGTGACCAAACTGGTCAAGAGCTCCTCGAAGAAGGATTACGAGTAATTGACCCTGCCGTGACGGGTGTCAAAGTCGATTTAGTGCGCTTTGATTTAAGCCTCGCCAATCGCCGCGCCACTAAAAACGCAGTGGTCAACGAAGCCGCCGAAGCGATGCTCAAGGCAGGACTCGGCCTCAAAGCGGCCACCATCACCCCCGAAATTACCGGGGATGTGGGCAGCCCCAACGCTATTTTGCGTGAAAAAGTCGATGGTACCGTGATTGTGCGCACCGGCCGGCGCATCCCCGGGGTACGTACCGTGGCCGGCGCGTATTCGCCAATTGCGGTCATCCGCATGGCAGTGGGCGATGCCTATGGCGCCAAAGAATGGCGCGAAGGCGAAGGCGACAACGAAGTAGCCTACCGCACCGAGATGATTACCCGTGGTCACTGCAAAAGTGTATCCGAATATGCCTTTAAATATGCCGAAAAAATCGGCGCCAAGGTGTTTGGTGGCCCCAAGTACACCGTCAGCCCCGTCTATGAAGGCATGCTCAAAGAAGAAATGGATGCCGCCGCCAAACGCCACCCCAATATCAAATACGAACCCCAACTGATTGATGCCACCTATGCCTTGTTGCTGGCAGGCCATGGCGATGCCATGGTCATCCCGGCACTCAACCGTGACGGCGACTGTCTGAGTGATTTAGTGCTCCAGATGTTTGGTTCAATTGCCGGCAGTGAATCGCTGTTGATTGGCTTCGACGAAGAGTGGAAGCCTCGGGTGGTGATGGCCGAAGCACCCCATGGCACTGCCCCTAATTTGTTTGGCAAAAACGTCGCCAACCCGATGGCCATGATCCTAGCTGGCGCGTCGTTGCTCAGCTATTGTGGGCCAGAAGGGGTGTTGGCCGGACGCGCCATCCAAGAATCGGTGTTTGAGGCGGTCTACGACAAAATCTGCACTGCCGATTTACAAGGGCACGCCACCACCAGCGAATTCACCGACGAAGTCATCTTGCGCGTCCGCAAAAAAATCGAAGTCTGGGGTTCACTCGACCGCTAACCAATAAACGAAACCCCGTGCATCGTCATGATGCACGGGGTTTGATTTGCCTATTCACGTGCGCGGCCCACGCTTTTTTCAACAAATAAAGGTCACACATGTCAAAACCACTTATTTATGTCGCCCTATCACGTGGCGTACTACACGAACTCGAATTCGCCAGCTACTTGCCACACCTCCAAGCCATCGCCGATGTACGCATCTGGGACGGTGAAGGTAATGCCAGCCAACAGGCGCTCACCGATGCCTGTGCCAGCGCCCAGGTGTTGATTACGGGCTGGGGCGTGCCGTTCCTCAGCCAACTCGACCGCTGGACGCTCGCCAATTCGCCGTTACGCTTGGTAATGCACAGCGCTGGCACCGTCAAACAACTGGTGCCGGTCGACAGTATTACGCGCGGGTTGCAGGTCAGTCGCGCCAATGATTCATTGGCTGAATCGGTGGCTGAATTCACGGTAGGGGCAATCATCATGGCACGGCGCAATGCCTTTGCGGCGGCCAATCGCTACCGCCACGGCCAGCCACTGTTGGCGATTACCAGCCAACGTGAACTCAAAGGGAGTACCGTCGGCATCATCGGTGCGAGTGCCATTGGGCGGCGCGTGATGCAATTGTTGCAGCCATTTGGGGTCACAATACTCCTCGCCGATCCCTATGCCACGCCGGCCATCGCCAGCGCCCATGGCGCGACATTGACCGACCTCGACACTCTCCTCCGCCAGAGTGACATTGTGTCGTTGCATGCGCCAGTGACCGAGCAGACCATCGGGATGCTAGGGGTGGCGCAGTTTGCAGCCATGCAAGATGGAGCGTTGTTTGTCAACACCGCCCGCGCACGTTTGATTGATAGCGATGCGCTGCTCAGCGAATTACAGACGGGGCGCATCAATGCCTTGATTGATGTGACCGAGCCGCATGAGCCATTGCCCGTCGACTCGCCGTTTTTTCAATTAGAAAACTGTGTGGTACTGCCCCATATGGCCGCGGTAACCCGCGATGCCCGGCTACGCCAAAGCCAGATTGTGATCGACGAAATCACGCGCTTTTTGACCAACCAACCACTCCACTACGCCGTCGGTACCGAGCGCTGGGATGTGATGGCTTAGGTGCGGGGCGCCGCGGTACCACTACTGTCACGGATAACGAGTTCGGTGGCACAGGTGACACTACGCACGCCGTCAGTGGTGGGGCTCAAGGCCATCGTCATCGCCTGTACCCCCAATTCAACCATAGGCACGCGCACCGTCGTCAATGCCGGGGTGACATCCTCTGCCAAGGGGATGTCATCGAACCCAGCCACCGTCATCTGATGTGGCACGGTGATGCCGCGCTGACGCAACGCCACGAGGACACCAACTGCCATCACGTCGTTGTGGGCAAAAATAGCGGTAATGTCGGGTGTTTGTGTCAATAATTGGTGAGTGGCCACGACACCACTATCCCGCGAAAAATCCCCAACGACCACATCATGGTCGTGTAATACAATCCCGGCAGCGACGAGACCACTCCGGAACCCCTCGAGGCGGTCGTGGGTGGTGGTGAGTAATGGCGGACCGGCTATTACGCCAATCCGGCGATGACCGAGTTGGGCAAAATAGGTCGCTAGCTGAAAAGCGCCCCCCCAATTATCGGGGATAACGGTGTCGCCGGGGATTTGATGGCGCCCAATCAACACCACCCGCCCACCGGTATTGGTAAATACTGCGATATGGTGCGCCATTTGCTGGCTGTATTCTGGCGTATCGAGACCACTCCCTGCCAAAATCAAGGCATCGACACGGTGGGCATGTAACAGCCGCACATATTCGAGTTCGCGCTCGGGGTCGCGATAGCTGTTGCTCGTAATCACCAAGCGATTGGCATTGGTGGCCACTCGTTGAATCCCGCGTAAAATTTCTGAAAAATACGGATCGCTCATATCGTGCACCAGTACCCCCACAATAGCGTTACTCGCCCGCGCCAACGCTTGGGCTTGGGCATTGGGCACATATTGTAATTCCTCAGCGGCTGCCAGCACCCGCGCCCGCAATGATTCGCTTACGACCCGTGCGCCGCCATTGAGTACCCGTGAGGCAGTGGCTAATGAAACCCCCGCATGCGCCGCTACTTTGGCCAGATTTGTCCCCATGAATACTGTCTACCTCACTACGTCCATCCGTAATGAGCATACGCTTGCACTCCCCGTTTGTCAAAAATAGTCCTGACATTTTCTTCATTGTCTCGCACAGAGGACGCAGAGGAAGTATGAAGGAGGAAGTATGAAGGAGGAAGTATGACATGGTATTTTCGTGATTGTCTCGCACAGCGCACGCAGAGGACACAGCGCACGTAGCCCCTCAACGTCATTCCATGACCACGGTCGTGGAATCTCCGAGGCTTGCCACACGATGAACGCCTGCAATCAACCACGCTAAGCCACCATCCGCTCCTTCCCTATATGCCTTTTTTATCCTCCCCCTGATATTTCAAATTTGTTTGAACTATTTTTTTACCCCAAAATTACGCCCATACCCCCACCCGCTATCTACCACGCTAAGGCACCATCTATACTCCCCCTATATGCTTTTTTACCCTTCGCTGATATTTCAAATTTGTTTGAACTATTTTTTTACCCCAAAATTACGCACATACCCCCACACTCCGTGTGCCACGCCAAGGCACTATCCGCACTCCCCCTATATGCCTTTTTTATCCTCCCCCTGATATTTCAAATTTGTTTGAACTATTTTTTTACCCCAAAATTATCTCCATACCCCCACCCGCTATCTACCACGCCAAGGCACTATTCGCACTCCCCCTATATGCCTTTTTTATCCTCCCCCTGA
>CANFUF010000074.1 GCA_947450095.1 Roseiflexaceae bacterium | reverse complement strand
CGTCGAATACCGCGACCAGCACTAGTACGCCAACCGACACCAACACACCAACGGCGACCGACACGTATACGCCATCGAATACCGCGACCAGCACCAGTACGCCCACCGACACTGATACGCCGACGGCGACGGACACCGATACACCATCGAACACGCCAACCAGCACCAGCACGCCGACGGCAACGGATACTTATACGCCATCGAATACTGCGACCAGCACCAGTACACCCACTGACACTGACACGCCGACGGCGACGGATACCGACACGCCGTCGAACACGCCAACCAGCACCAGTACACCAACCGACACCGACACGCCGACAGTGACCGACACCTACACGCCGTCGAACACCGCAACCAGCACCAGTACGCCCACCGACACTGATACGCCGACGGCGACGGATACGTATACGCCGTCGAACACGCCGACGGCGACAGACACTTACACGCCGTCGAACACCGCAACCAGCACCAGTACGCCCACCGACACTGATACGCCGACGGCGACGGACACCTACACGCCGACCAACACGCCGACGGCGACAGACACTTACACGCCGTCGAACACCGCAACCAGTACCAGCACACCAACGGATACTAACACGCCGACGGCGACGGACACCTACACGCCATCGAACACGCCAACCAGCACCAGTACGCCAACCAGCACCAGCACGCCGACGGATACCGACACGCCCACGGCCACGGATACCTACACGCCGACCTGGACAAATACAGTAACGATCACACCAACCGACACCGACACGCCGACGGCGACGGATACGTATACGCCGACCTGGACAAATACAGTAACGATCACACCAACCGACACCGACACGCCGACGGCAACGGATACGTATACGCCATCGAACACGCCAACCAGCACCAGCACACCAACCGACACTGACACACCAACGGCGACGGACACCTACACGCCAACGAGCACGCCAACCGACACCAACACGCCGACGGCGACAGACACTTACACGCCGTCGAATACCGCAACCAGCACCAGCACACCCACTGACACCGACACGCCGACGGCGACGGATACCTACACGCCGTCGAACACGCCAACCAGCACCAGTACCTCAACCGACACCAACACGCCGACAGTGACCGACACCTACACGCCGTCGAACACCGCAACCAGCACTAGTACGGCGACCGATACCAACACACCAACGAACACCAACACCGCCACGGATACTGCCACGAGCACTGCAACCAATACGAATACTGCGACGGCTACTAGTACACCAACGAACACCAACACCGCCACGAATACTGCCACAAGCACTGCAACCGATACGAATACCGCGACAGCTACTAGTACACCAACGAACACCAGCACCGCCACGAATACTGCAACCAATACAAATACTGTGACGACTACTAGTACCGTTACAAACACGAGTACACCAACGGTTACAAGTACACCAACGGCTACAAGTACACCAACGGCTACAAATACGACGACAAACACTTCAACCGTAACTGCAACGAGTACCACAACAAATACGAGGACACCAACAGCAACAGTGCCGAATAGTACCGCTTTTGTAATTCCTTATGGCGCAACTATTGATCCTGCAGTCGCAACTATAGCTGCTAATAACGGTATTCGTTTCGTTTCGGAAACGCCAACAGCTACTGGTACTAATACCGCAACGGCAACGGCAACTGTCACAAGCACCGCCACCAATACTGCCATTGTGGTACCGTATGGCTCAAATCTTGATCCGATTATTGCCACAACTTCTGCGAATAATGGCATCCGGTTTGCTTCAGAAACACCGACCGTAACTATTACAAGTACTGCGACTAATACCGCAATTGTGGTACCGTATGGTACCAATCTTGACCCAATTGTTGCGACAACTTCTGCGAACAATGGTATTCGTTTTGCATCAGCAACAACCACCGAAACGCCAACAAATACTGCGACTGCAACAAATACCTTGACCTATACCGCAACTGCCACAAGTACTATTACACCAACAGGTACTGCGACAAATACCGCCGTGGTTGTTCCCTACGGTTCAAATCTTGATCCGATAGTTGCCACTGCTGTGGCAAATCAAGGTCTTCGTTTTGCGAGCGAAACTCCTACGCTTACAATTTCTCCTACAGCAACTAATACTGCTGTGGTCATTCCCTTTGGCTCCGGTATTGACCCTGCAGTTGCTACTGCTGCTGCAAGCCGAGGATTGCGTTTCGCCAGCGAAACCCCTACTGTGACTGCGACTGCAACTGCAACCGGCACGGCTACTGCTACTGGTACCGTAACTAATACACCGGTGATTATCCCATTTGGATCATATACCGACCCAATTATTGCCACCGCAGCGGCGAGTAATGGATTGCGGTTTATGACAGAAACACCGACAGGTTCGATTGTTATCACACCATCAGTAACGAACACTGCAACACATACACCAAATGTATTATTTACAGCAACGCCTACGTTAACCCCGTCATTGACTACTACTGTAACCAATACTCCGAATTTATCGTATACCGTGACGAGTACCTATACGCCGTCACTTACCTATACGCCGTCAAAAACAGCTACTCCAACTGCAAGTTATACTCTGACAGCAAGCATGACGGCAAGCGTTACGCCAAGCCTTACTGTAACTCCTACCGCATCGATACCACCAACAGTAACTTCAACTGCTACGGCGTCATTGACCCCTAGTGCAACCATGACTGCTACTGCATCATTAACCCCTAGTGCAACGTCAACCGTTACAGCTTCGATGACACCAAGTAATACTGCAACAATGACTTCTTCAAGAACTGTCACTGCATCACGCACGCCGTCATACACACGCACGCCGTCATACACACGCACGCCGTCATACACACGTACACCGTCATACACACGTACACCGTCATACACACGCACAATGACACTGACGCCATCTATTACATTGACCGCATCACTCACTCCTACCATGCAGGCTTCTGCCGTGAAAAAAATCGTATTCGGCGCATTGTTTGGGTTAGGGGTAATGTCAAATGGAACACTCGTATCATGGGGGAGTAATTTGTCGGGTGAATCAACTATCCCGGATATTCTTAAAAACGAACGATTTATCGATGTAGCTGCTGGCCCTAATTATTCCGTGGCTGTTGATCGGAATGGAGCTGTACATGTATGGGGCGCATCCTCGTACGGCGTGCAAATTGTTCCACCAGAGGCATTAAGCGGTGTCGTTGCAGTAGATGCGGGCGCGCAACACATTCTTGCGCTTAAGTCGGACGGAACAGTCGTTGCATGGGGTCGCAATAATTACTTCCAAATATATGTACCAGGGAATACAACCGGTGTGGTTGCGATTTCCGCAGGAGGAGATTATTCCATCGCCCTGAAATCAGATGGTACGGTGGTGGCATGGGGGTATTTGTCCAATAGTACGATGGCGCCTCCAGCGAATTTATCTCATGTGACTGCAATTAGTGCGAGTGAAGATCATGTGCTGGCACTTCGTGATGATGGCACCATTGTTGCGTGGGGCGATAATCGATTTAACCAAATATCAGTTCCTGCGACAGCTGCTCAAAACGTTGTTGCTGTTTCTGCGGGTCTCCAATATTCCTTGGCATTACTCAATACAGGTAAAGTTATTGGCTGGGGATTAAATACTAATAATCGTGCAAGTATTCCGGCATCGGTGAACAGTGCCGTTGCAATTGCTGCGTCATATACCAATTCTGCAGTTTCTTTACGGAATGGCCAAGTTATTGTCGTTGGTGCTAAGCTGTCAAATGCATTGACCACACGGACTCCGACCCCAGGACCATTATTGCCATAAGAAATTTTGGTATGAAAGCATCCCTGTTCCAATGAATACAACACTCATGATTGGTATATTTCGATTAGATATGTGGTGTAACTGTTGAATTTGCGCTACAATACGCTACGAGAGCGCATGTGGTCCGGTGGCTGTCCTCGTCTTCAAAACGGGCGAACGGGGTGACGAGCTTCGTTGGTGGGTTCGACTCCCACGTGCTCTTGCCATTGCTCACCATGCACCTATGTGACATGGTGAGCGTTTTTAGAGAGATCAGGACAATATATGTCAGCAAAAGTCCAGTATGCAACATTGTTACCGCACGAATTCCGCACCCGTATGGCAGAATGCCCTATTGGTTATCTGCCAATGGGAACGCTTGAATGGCATGGTGAACATGGTGCCTTGGGCACTGATGCCTTGATTTCGTCAGGGTTATTTACTCGGGTTGCGCAACAATTCGGCGGTATCGTGTTTCCACCATTGTTTCTTGGCCCTGACCGCATCCGCCAAGAGCCTGACGGGACATTGTTACAGGGCATGGATTATGCTGATACGACTACTCCTCCACGCCAACTCGATGGCAATTGTTATTGGTTACCTACTGGGCTCTTTCAATTAATATTGGAAAATATCGTGGTCCAAGCACAGCGTGCCGGCTTTAAAGCACTTGTCGCTGATGGTCACGGCCCATCGCGCCTTGTATGGGATGCCTGGGCCCCCACCTGGCAAACCCAACACGATATTCGCTTGATTAGTGTCATTAGTGATGTTGCTCCAGGTTGGCAAAGCCAAGTGGATCATGCTGCCCAAAATGAAACTTCCATCATGCAAGCATTACATCCTGAATTGGTTGACTTGAACCAACTACCTGTAAATCGGCAGATCTATCCACAAGGAGTAGGTGGTGTTGATCCGCGTGATTCATCACCCGAATATGGCGAAGCATGTTTGACTGCGAGTGTTGATTTGCTGATTGCCACCCTTGCTACCCTTGATCTCAATCATTAAATGTGTAATGATGCAGATGGTATTGGATGTGTATGTGTGTGTAAATGAATACATCCAATCGTCGCTTGTATGTCTTATCACCGTGCGATTCGTTTTTACATAGCGCGTTATATGTAATAATGAAGAAATTGTTTATTTTTGAACTGAAATTGAATTTGATGTGTTATTCATATTGTTGATTGGAATGAAGCGTACATGACAAATTTATTACTGTAAATAATAGTATAAATAATACATATTAAAACACAATATGATATACACAATATGATATACCGTATATTGGGTGGCGTGGGTATGATAATGCCTGTAATGATTACGAGCAAACACCCTGCTAGTTGCTGCTACAATATAATCAGGTGCGAATCAAATATGCGACCAGATTTCTGAGGTTTTAGGCATTGGGATTAACCTGATTACACTTTTGATAACATAGAAAAATACCCATGATGTGTACGATAGCTGGATTACGACTGACATATATATAAGTTGGTATTACTATATATCAAAATAGTGTTGTGCGGATTTTTTCATTTGGAGATTAGTGTAATGATTTGTTGTTTGTCTATACTGAAAAAATAATTAACAAATAAGATTGTTATTTTGATTTTCCTATGAAATAATGGTATAACATAAATATGATTATGTGGTTATTTTTGACTATAAGTGTATCAAATGATGATTCAAGAAATTGATATAAAGGAGTATTGATGAATGAACTAGTCAATAATACTCGTGGGTATTACGGGCACCGTGAACGTCAACGTGATCGTATTTTGATGACAGCAGAGCAATTATTTATCCGTGATGGGATTGATAATGTGAGCATTGCGGATATTGCTGATGCAGTTGGGATGACTCGCGCCACTATATATCGTTATTTCGCCAATCGCGTTGAAATAGCATGGGCGTTGCAACGCCGTTATACAGAAAATCTCATCGATTCCATGCCAAGTGATGCAACCAACGAACGTCTACCAGGTGTGACCCGTTTGCGTGCCACGTTGCAGGGGTTTTGTGATTATTATTTTCAATACCCTGAGCGTGCCTTGTATTTTACGCAATTTGATCGTATGCACACAACCCAAGAAGATAACGTACAACTTCAAGAGCTAAAACGCAATGATGCGCAAATCATTAATGATCCTGTTTCTCAGTTGATTGTAATTGGCATGCGTGATGGCTCGCTCCGTGCAAATTTAGATCCACACAAAACGAGCACCACAATTTACACAATTATTTGGGGGCTCGAACGCCGCCTCGGCGTATCAGCTGCAACATTTGAAGTTGAATATAAGCAAAACCAACGCACGATTTATGAAGAAACGTGTCAAATAATTGTGCAAGGGCTTATTACCCGGTAGCGTGAATTTAGGGTGGGGAATAAAAGAAAGGGAATGACACATGGATGACAATACAACAAATCCCCGTGGGTATCATGGGCATCGCGGGCGTCAGCGTGAGCGGATTTTACGTGTGGCCGAAACGTTGTTTTTACGTGACGGCATTGAATCAGTCGGTATCAATGATATCGCCGCCGCTGCTAATGTCACCCGAGCTACGGTCTATCGTTATTTTGCCAATCGGATTGAAATCGTATGGGCATTATTGCGTTTATATGCTGAAATACTCATTCAGTGTATGCCTGCTGAAGTAATGAATACCCAATTGACTGGCGCAATGCGATTGCAATTTGTCTTGCAAGGATTTATGAACCATTTTTTTCAATACCCGGAACACTCATTGTTTGCCGTACAATTTGACCGAATATATAACGAAAAGAAAAATACTGAAACGATGAGTGAATTCAAAAAAGAACTCTTTAATAATGAATTCCCATTGTCAGGGCTGATTGCATTAGGGATTCGCGATGGTTCATTGCGCCCAACTCTTGACCCAGCGGTGACGAGCGCGACGATTTTGGCAGTTATCTGGGGAGTAAGTCGCCGTTTTGCCACAACATATACCACCTTTGAACAAGAAAATAATTATTCCATCCGCCAAATCTATCAAGACATATGTGACGTTGTATTTCTAGGAATTATTACAGATAAATGACTAATTAGGAAGATAATTATATGTGCAATAAATATAATTTTTATAGTATGATATTTATATCATTTTTTGTATGGTCATA
The DNA here is from genome assembly GCA_947450095.1 of Roseiflexaceae bacterium. Taxonomy (GTDB): domain Bacteria; phylum Chloroflexota; class Chloroflexia; order Chloroflexales; family Roseiflexaceae; genus UBA965. Next base: position 10,526 of record CANFUF010000074.1, on the reverse strand, counting down.
ATTTTGTTGATCGTAGGAGTAATGCCGTATTTTTTAATACAATATAATTACAGTATACATTTTTGTTTTTAAATGATAAATATATGTAATACGATTTACACCAACATTAAATGTAAAATATATAAATTAATTGTGCATATATGAATGCGATTTATCATAATTAAAAAAATATTGACAGATATGTAGAATTAAAGTATATATAGCACATACGCTAATAGAAAAAATACAATAATGTGTATTGTGCAAAATTCTATGGTGTGGAGTAGACTATGAAAGAAAATGGTAGCAAGAGTGAGCGTGGGTATCACAGTCATCGCGAACGGCAACGCACGTATATTATTGCGATTGCGGAGAAGCTGTTTCATCGTGATGGGATTGAATCGGTGACCATCGCCGATATTGCGGATGCTGCAACGGTAACACGGGCAACAATTTATCGGTATTTTGCGAATCGTCTCGAAATCGCATGGGCGGTGCAGAAACAGTATCTTGATTTATTTTATGAATCACTACCGATTGAAGTCAATAATGAATTATTGTCAGCAGTCCAGCGCATGCAAGTGGTATTGACGGCTCATCGCGATTATTTTTTTCTCTTTCCTATTCGGGCCCAGTATTTTGTGCAATTTGACACGGTATATGCCAATAGTAAAGATAGCGAACAGATTCTCGAATTAAATCGGAGTGAGTATTTAGATGAAGACATCTGGATGGGATTGGTGCGTTTAGGGATTAGTGATGGATCACTCCTCAATTATCTTGAACCAGCGACAATCAGTGCAATGCTGACCACCATGATTCGTGGATTAGAGCGCAAATTAACGATGTCGAGTGAATCATATGAATCTGAATTTGCGTGCTCTGCACGCATTGTATACACCAATGCCTGCGAAGTAATGATTCGTGGTATCGCAACGTAAGTCCACGCTCCAGCGTAATCATCTGCCGGCAGTTGCAATCACAACTGCCGGTTTTTTGTGTTAAAGTTTACGGTGCCGATTAGGTTGTTAACGAGAGTGTTTTTTATAAGGATATGATATGGATGCCATTTATACCGCCTGGCAGGCCACAATTGCAGGGTATATGGGTGTGCCATTTGTGCAACAGGTGGCGACGCCATTGGCGTGTGCACCTGCCTACGGCGTACGTGTGGCCTACCAAGTCGATTCACCAACGCCGTGTGATGATTTTTATATTGCGAATTGTGACCCAAATGCGGCGGTCGCAGCCCTAAAATCAGTAACGCCAATTGCCAATCAATACATAACAGTCCTCGATGACCGCCTAGATTGTGTGGCTACCTATACGGCACTTGGGTTGCATCATGCCTATAGCGAGGTATTGATGGCGTGTGATGTGCGTCAGCGCATACGCACCGCACCTGCATACGATGTACACCGCGCTACCCGGGCAGATGTGCAGGAGTGGAATGCGTTGGATCCAGAAGAGGTAACCTGGTTACACCCACTCAATGTGTTTGTGCAAAATATGGGACATTATGCGGTGTTTATTGATGGACAATTAGTGGCACGCGGGCGTTCACTGCGGATGGCCAGCGGGGATAGTTATGTGAGCATGATCTATACTGCGCCAGCGTATCGTCGCCGTGGCATCGCCACGGCATTGATGCAGCATATTCTCAACGAAGATTATGATGTAGGTGTCCAGGTGAGCGTGTTGCTGGCAGCGCAATCAGCGGTGGCGTTATATCAAAAGGTGGGCTATCAGGCGTTGGCGACGACCCATGTGTTTACGCCATAATCAACCCCTTGCATGCCCTTCATCGGGCACGCAAGGGGGATTTTTTAAACAAAATAGTTAGCGTTGATTATAGAGGGGCGTGTTGCCAGGAATGCGATTGCTGATTTTGGCAGCTGGCTTGGGCAATACCATCCACGCACCGATGGCAATAAATACGACTTCACAGAGTACCGAAGTTATCCCGAGTGTTTCGAACCACGCATCGGGTTCGGCGTCGAGCCCGGGCAACCCGATGGTGCGGCTCATTACATAACCGACAATTGCACCCGCAGCCACAACCATCCCCAACCACCAGCCAGCCGTGTTGCGGTTGCGCAAAATCAAACCACTTGCCAGTAAGGCTCCTACCCCGTTCAGGATAAATAACACCCCTTTGTACGGCGCATCACCAAACGAATCAGGGGCATCAATCAAATGAATGCCGCCAATGATGACCAACAACGCAATCCCAATAAATGCCCACATATTCAGTTTTTTCATAAATTTCCTCCATAAAGTAAAAATCTGAACGATATATTCAGAACAATATCGATGATAACAAAAAACAAAAAACACTACATGAGTTATTGTAGTGGCTTGAATTAAAATATAATGTGTAATTATTCACAAACACATTATATTTTAATGATAAAAAATTACAGTTAAAAATTAAATTTTAGGAAACGACCACAATGACCACAACGTTATACTGAGAATACTTGCATTTGATTGTGATAGAAGTGTTTTTTTGTTGATTCACATCAAAAAACGCATAATTAAAAATACGCTGCACATTTTTTTTTAGACCTTGCAAATGTTTTGTCATTCTTTTGTCTATATTTTCTGTAAAAATAAAAGTTCTCATAATTCAAAAAGGGTTCTCAGAAACGGATCTGTGAGAATTGTCCTAGTGGAGCAGAGATAGATAAACCCATTGACCTGCTCCGCCGCAGGTCAATAGGTTTATAACAACGTGGTTTTGGTTAGGGGGGTAATCCGCAGATGAGCGATTTACGTGTTAGTCCACTGAGGGGGTGATGCGGTACGGATAGCCGTCGAGTTGCCAGTGTTGGTTAGGGGCGGTATGGAATTTGACGGTGACGGGCATGAGGGCGGCGGGGATGGAGGTGTCGGGGTACCACAAGCGGGGTGATTGCACCATGATGAATAACCCGTTGTCATCGCCAATTGGCCAAAACTCATCGTTATGTGAAAAAAAGTCAGGTATCGCGAAGGAATTGCGGAATTGGGCAATGGTGGCAGGCACATCAGCGCAGGCCAGACCTATTTCGCTGATACATAGGCTATCTGCTACGCGGAAAGAAGATTGTGGCTGGGTAACAATATTGTCACGCACAATAAATTCAACGATATTGTTGTCGGGGTCAGAACAATAAACTGCGTGGGCATGCCATTCGTCGAATTGAAAAATCGTCGTGCCTTGATTGCTCTGAATGATTGGGGTATGCGTACTCAGCCATTCACGCACAATGGCGACATCACTTACCGCTACATTGATGGCAAAGTGGTAGCCGCCGGTGAGGGGGGTATCGTCGTCTTGGAAGCGCAATAATGTCGTACCAATCGGGATATCGATGTATTCGTTGTAGACAGTGACATGAAACCCAAGCGCGGCATAGAAGGCCTGGAGTGCGGGGAGATTGTTGGTGTGTAATTGCAAAAACGTCATATGCATGGAAATCATCCTTTGCGCTGCGGAATCATCGTTGATTCCGCAGCGCATCATCCACAAATTTAGGGGATTAAGACGATTTTGGTGACAGGGGCAGTCCCAGCCAGCAGCTCTTCGATCGACGATTGACCGGCACTGAGGGGACGTTCCACCAGCCATTCAGGGGTAGGTTTGACGATATGCCGACTAATCAAATCGACGGCGGTACTAAAGGCTTCACGAGTATAACAAAAACTCCCTTTGAGTTGAATTTCTTGGCGGATGATGTAATTGGTAGGGATGCTTGTTTCGTCTTCGTGGAGCCCCATCAAAATAACGGTGCCCCCAGGCATGACTGCTTTGATGGCTTGATTGCGCACCATGCTGGTTCCCACTGCATCGATGGCAATGTCGACACCACCGGCATAGACCACGTGGGTGGCGGCAACGGTATCGAGTTCACGGGCATTGATGGTATGGGTGGCGCCCCAATGACGAGCGACTTCGAGGCGCTGGTCAGAGACGTCGCTGACAATGATTTGTTTGACGCCCCGGGCTTTGGCGGCGGCGATACAGCACAATCCGATGGTGCCGGCGCCGAGGATTAACATACTCTGTCCGGCATGCGCATGGGCTAATTCGACGGCATGTACGCCACAGGCAAGTGGTTCACTCAAGGCACCAGCGACAAATGAAATATTAGCAGGCAGATGCCAGCACAAATCAGCAGGGACACACACATATTGGGCAAATGCGCCCGGGCGGTGGGCACTCAGTAATTCACGGGTGCGGCACAAATTGACCAAACCTGCTCGGCAACGATCGCAATGACCACAGGTGACAAGTGGATTAAATGTGACTCGTTGGCCGGGATGGGCATCGGTGCCGTCGGCTAATACGCCATTGCCAGCGACGATGGTACCGGCGGCTTCGTGCCCCATGATGAGTGGCGGGAAGCGCAGACTATTGTGACCCAAATAGGCGCTGAGCTCGGAGCCACAAATCCCAACGGCACCGACTTTGATTAATACTTCGTTGGCTGTAGGCGTCGGTACGGCGGTCGTTTGGAGCTCCATTTGACTTGGACCAAGCCAAATCAATGCTTCCATGGTGGCGGGTATTGCGCTCTTCATCGAACTGCTCTCCTTCGCGTGTGTGACCGCTCCATTTGGATGGGTAAATGGGTTTAGACACGGCGATTATACCACGTTCGAGTCCCGTTATTGTGTGTGATATCATGTGCAACTTTTTACGATAGAATAAGCAAATCCATTATGAAATATGAAAGTTGGTGCAATGATGCTCCCTATTGATTATCATGAACGAGTCTACGCTGGTGTGCTCGGCAAAATTATCGGTGTCTATCTTGGTCGCCCCTTTGAAGGGTGGAGCTACGAACGGATTATGGCAGAACTCGGCGAAATCAACTACTACGTTCACGAACAACGTGGCATGCCCTTGATTGTCGCCGATGATGATATTACTGGGACGTTTACTTTTTTGCGTGCCTTGCCTGACCATGGCGGTACCGCCGCACTCACTGCCGCCCAAATTGGCCAGACGTGGCTCAATTATTTAATCGAAGAACGCACGATTTTGTGGTGGGGCGGCATGGGCAACTCTACCGAACATACCGCCTATATACGCCTCAAAAACGGTATTTCTGCACCCCGAAGCGGCTCAATGGCCCTCAATACCAAAGTGGTGGCCGAGCAAATCGGCTCGCAGATTTTTATTGATGGCTGGGCCATGGTGGCGCCTGGCGATCCGGCCTTGGCCGCTGATTTGGCGTACAAAGCGGCCAGTGTGAGCCACGATGGCGAGGCGATTTATGGGGCACAAGTGATTGCGGCAATGGAAGCACAGGCCTTTGTTGAGTCTGATCTACAAAAACTGCTCGATTGCGCCGTGACCTTTATCCCACGCGATAGTGTGATTGCTCGCCAAATCACCGATATGCGTGAATGGCACGACGAATTCCCTGATTGGCGCCAAACCCGTCGCGAGATTGTCAAAAAATACGGCTACGACAAATTTGGGGGCAATTGTCACATGGTGCCCAACCATGCCTTGATTCACCTTGGCCTGTTGTATGGCGGCGATGATCTGCAAAAAGCCTTGATGATTACCAATACCGCCGGCTGGGATACCGACTGTAATTCGGCTAACGTGGGCTGTCTGTTGGGCATCAAAAACGGGCTCCGTATGTTTGATACGGGCCCCGATTGGCGTGGCCCTGTGGCCGACCGCCTCTATCTGCCCACGGCAGATGGCGGGCGGGCGATTAGTGACGCCCTCACCGAGAGTGTTCATGTAATTAATATGGGGCGAGCGTTGCACCAGCTGCCACCTGTTGCCCCCAAAAACGGCGCCCGCTTTCATTTTGGCTTGCCTGGTGCCGTGCAAGGCTTTGTGGCTGATGATACCCCGCAAAGCCGTGGGGTGGCCACTGCCACGCAGGTGACGGGCTACAACGGCGGTACGTCGCCGGCTTTGGCCATTAATTACCAGCGGGTAGCGTTGGGGCGGAGCGCTGTGGCGACGACCATGACCTTTATCCCACCCGATGGCATCGACACGCGGAGCTCATATCAGATTTTGGCATCGCCGACGCTGTATAGTGGCCAAACGGTGACGGCGTTGGTGGCTGCTGATGCCACCAACAGTCAACCAATTACTGCCCAATTGATTGTGCGCGTCTATGGTACCAATGACGTGATTGAAACTATCACTGGCGCAGCAGTGGAACTAACTGCTGGTGCATCAGCACCGCTGACGTGGTGCATTCCCGATACCCACGGTGCACCGATTATGGCGGTAGGGGTACAGCTTATGAGTGCGACTCGCGCTGATGGCACCGTGTATGTGGACTATTTGACGTGGAGTGGCAGCCCCACCGTCACCTTTACCCGCCCAGCCCATGCCGGTAAACTGTGGCGGCGGGCGTGGGTCGATGCCAGCGATCAGTGGGATCCGCAGTGGCCTGAATCGTTCCGTTTTGCCCAAAACAGTGGCACCGGGATGATTAGCCAAGGGACGGCGGACTGGATTGATTACCGCGCCACCGCAACGATTACCCCCCATCTGATGGCGCATGGTGGGCTGGCAGTGCGGGTGCAGGGATTGCGACGCTATTATGCCCTCGAGTTGCAGGCTGGAGGAAGTGTTGCCCTGATCAAACAATACGATGATGTAACGACGGTACTCGCACAACAGGCTTGTGATTGGTCTCCTGAGCAGACGTATGAGTTCCAAATCGACATGCGTGGCAATCAAATTACGGCGCTGGTAGCGGGAATTACCTTGACGGCAAATGACGCGTCATTGGCGCATGGCGGCGTGGGGTTAGTCTGTGCCGAGGGCCGCATTGCCTGTGAGCGCGTGACCATCCAGCCATGATGGGCACGTCCCTTTGGTTTTTTGACACAAAAGGAGCCTGCTGATGAAACCAAATATTATCTATCTGCATTCACATGATACCGGGCGTTATATCCAGCCGTACGGTCATGCCGTGTCGACGCCTAACTTGCAGCGCTTTGCCGAGCAGGGCGTGGTCTTTCGCAATGCCTTTAGTGTGGCGCCGAACTGCTCACCGAGTCGCTCGGCTTTGGTGACGGGGCAGGCACCGCACTGCAACGGCATGAACGGCCTGGCACATCGAGGCTTTTCACTTATCGACATAACGCAACATATATTGCATACGCTCCGGCCGCACGGCTATCACAGTAGTCTGTTTGGGGTACAACACGTGGCCAAGCAACCGCATCTGATTGGCTATGATCATGTGTGGGTTGAAAGTGGGCGGGCAGCAAATGTGGTGCAAGCGGTCGGTGATTTTTTGCGAGATGTGTCGCAGCCGTTTTATATGGAGATTGGGTTTTTCGAGACGCACCGCGAGTTTCCCGATCATGATGATGCGGATGTGACCTATTGCCGGCCGCCGGCACCATTACCGGACACACTCGAGATTCGGCGTGACATGGCGGCCTTCATCGCGTCGGCCAAGATTCTTGATGATGCGGTAGGGGTAGTGATGCAGGCCTTGGTGGATACAGGGTTGGTTGAAAACACATTGCTGTTTTATACCACTGACCACGGCCCGGCCTTCCCCGGCATGAAGACGACATTGACCAATCATGGCATTGGCGTGCCGTTGATTGTGCGTGGACCGGGTGGGTTTGTAGGCCCCAAGCTGATTGAGGCACCGGTGTCGCACATGGATATCTTCCCTACGGTGTGTGATCTCGTTGGTATTTCGGCGCCAGCTTGGTTGCAGGGCAAATCGCTGTTGCCGTTGGTGCGTGGCGAGACAGATGTGTTGCACGCGCAGCTGTTTGCCGAAGTAACCTATCACGCCGCTTACGAGCCGATGCGGGCGGTGCATACGCCCCGCTACAAATACATTAAACGCTTTGATGGGCGCACTACACCGGTACGACCGAACGTCGACGATAGCCCGAGCAAAACCGTGTGGCACGACCATGGGTGGGGTGAGCGATTGATTGATGCAGAAATGTTGTATGACTTGATGTTTGACCCGAATGAGGCCAATAATTTGGTCGCAAATCTGCGCTACGCCGATGTGCTTGCAGACATGCGTGGGCGCTTGCAGCGCTGGATGACCGAGACCCATGACCCGTTGTTGGCTGGTGCGGTGCCGTTGCCCGAGGGTGCCCAGGCCAATGACATTGATGCATACACGCCAGCGGGACCGTTGTTCCCCCCATTGCCCGATTTGGGGATGGAAGGTGGCGCCCAAACTAATCCCCGATAGAATCGGGGCATGATTTAACGCTAGCGGGGGCAACATGAACGTACCCACATGCATTACATTATTTTTGTGATTAACGACCAATTTGCATCGGCCATCGACTACAAAATAGCCACCATCGATACCTTCAATGACCAGCTTTGCACCGATGGTACGCTGTATGTAAATTATTTGACGTAGAGTGGTAGTCCGACGGTGACATTTCCCCCCTCTTGTGTCGCATCACGAGGGGGGGCGGTATTGACGTTACCAGGTGTAAAGGAATCGTTTTTTGTAAAACAGTTGTATGTATGAACTATTTTTAGGTGAAAAAACATCTATTTTACTGATTGAAAAACGAAAAAACTGCTCTATACTATGCCTGTAAATACCCATTATCGGGATGATTTTGGGACACCCAAATGGAAAGGGATGTATACGTGCCTAGTAGTATTCGTACGATGCGCCCATGGCATGTGGCGGTGCTTGCCAACGTCAAAGGCCAAACCGAAGTGCCGAATGATGTGCCTGATGCCGACGCTGAATTCGATAGTCCCCGCACCATCGATGCCATTATGGCGGCGATTGCCTTGGATGGTCATCAGGTGACGTTTGTCCCGGGTGACGCACGACTACCAGAGGCGTTACAGACACTCAAACCCGATATTTGTTTCAATATTGTCGAAGGCATGTATGGTGATGCCCGTGAAGCGCAAATTCCTGCATTACTCGAATTATTGCGCATTCCCTATACCGCATCGCGGGTATTGACCAGCGCTATCGCGCTCGACAAAACCATGACCAAACGGATTTGGCAAAGTGTTGGGTTACCAACCGCTACGTTTCAACTTTTTGTGACGGGTGCTGAACCCTTGCAGTCTGATTTGGCCTTCCCGTTATTTGTGAAGCCAGCCCGCGAAGGTTCGGGCATGGGCATGGATGCCGGCTCGATTGTCTATGATGAGCCTGCGTTGCGGAGCCGTGTGCAATACCTCATCCAGCGCTATCAACAACCCGCCTTGGTTGAAACCTATCTGAGCGGGCGAGAATTCACGGTGGGCGTGTTGGGGCGCGCTGATGCCCGGCAATACAGTCGCATTCCTGAGCGCTATGCCGCCGATGGGTTTATGCGCTTGCCGGTCAGCGAAGTCGATAGCGCTGACTCAGTGACACCTGGAGTGTATGGGGCGCAGCTCAAGGTGATGGATTTGTTTGTGCCTGGTCAAGCCGATTTTCGTTGTCCGGCATCAATTGATGCTACCTTGACCGCTCAACTCCAGCAATTGGCCATCGACGCCCATTGTGCGATCGGGGCCTGTGATCTGTCACGAGTCGATATCCGTCTCGATGCCTACGGCACCCCAACGCTCATCGAAATAAATACGCTCCCTGGTATTGCCCCAGACTATAGCGATTTGGCATTGATAATCAATGCCGCGCAACTGTCCCATGCCGATTTGGTACGTGAGATTTTGTATTTGGGTGCATCGCGCTATGGGATGTTGGGGTAGGATTGTCGTTGCGCGTGCAAAAAGGTATCGACAAGGGGTAAAATCGCCGGATCGTTGAAGCCGCCGTGCCCACCACCGCGCACCGTATAAAATGTCACAGGCATATTGGCTTGACGTAACGCATCAACAAAAATCACGCTCTGCCCGTAGGGCACCAAGGGGTCATTATCGCCATGAATCACCAAAAACGGTGGTGCATCAGGCGTAATATGCGTGATGGGGTTGGCTTGGGCGGTGGCGGCGGGATGGGCTTGGATGGCGCCACCCACCAATTCGGATTCGGGTGAATCAGCGTCGTCGTGGGTCATGCCTGTCGGCAGACGCTGACTATCCATCTGCAAAAAATCGGTCGGCCCATAAAAATCAACTACGGCCTGGACCATACTTGGATAATCCCGATATTCCCCCACATCCCACGCAGTCATCTGCCCGGTGGTGCCGAGCATGCTCGCAAGGTGCCCGCCGGCTGACTCACCCCACGCAATGATGCGAGTGCTGTCGAAATTGTACTGGGTGGCATGAGCCCGCACCCAGCGTACTGCTGCCTTGCAATCGATGATTTGGGCGGGGAATATGGCGTGCTGGCTGAGGCGATAGTTGATCGCTACGATGGCGTAACCTTGCGTTAGCATGGCCAGCGGTACACGATCTGTTTTGCTCCCCATCCGGAAGGCCCCACCGTGAATCCACACAATCACCGGCGTGGGTCGTGATGCTTTTGGAAGATAGATATCAAGTGTGTGGCGGGGATGCCCAGTCTCGGTATAAGCGATGTCGTGATAAACCGTAGTGTGGGCTGGCAATATGTCACGGGTATGCATGGTTATTTCCTTTTTTGTGAAAAAACGGGGGG
>CANFUF010000073.1 GCA_947450095.1 Roseiflexaceae bacterium | reverse complement strand
GTCGTTTTTGCCGTACATGATGCGACAATGCAGGTTCATGCGAGCGTGGATGGCGATACTTTCGAATAAATGAAAAATCAAATCGGTACCCAAATTCCCCACTCGTGGCGTCACAAATTCCGCATCAAACACCGCATAGGGACGGCCACCGAGATCAACTGCCACAAACCCTAGCGATTCGTCCATCGGCACAAAACTATGGGCGGTACGCACAATCCCACGGCGGTCAGCCAATGCCAAGTCAAGTGCTTGGCCGAGACAAATAGAGACATCTTCGGCAGTATGGTGATCGTCGACGTGAATATCACCATTGGCCTTGACGGTTATGTCAAATAAACCATGTTTGGCAAACAAAGTGAGCATATGATCGAGGAATCCGATGCCGGTATGGGCCTCACAAAGCCCAGTACCATCGACATTCAACGTCAAGGTAATCGAGGTTTCGCCGGTGATACGGGTAATCGTGGCGTGGCGCGTGGTCATTACAGGCTCCTTTTCCCTATTGATTTAGGGTATGTATTTATTGAAAAAAACTCAGGGCGCAGGCGTGACAACCGGCATATCGGTAAATGCCGCGCGCAAGATTTGGCCGGCGAGGCTGGCACCGATACCCGAGCCTTCGCCGCCATCTTCGATTAACACGGCCACAGCAAAGCGGGGTTTTTCGATGGGGGCGAGGGCCACAAACCAGGCGTGGGTATTGGGACCGCCATATTCGGCGGTCCCTGATTTGCCCCCTACGGCGACCCCTGCGACGGCTTGAGCCGCTTTGCCAAAACCATCAGTGACCGCAAAGCGCATCGCATCACGGAGAATCGTGGCACTATGGTTCGAAATCGGGCGACCGACGGGGAAGCTGGTGTGTTTATATAATTCGGTGCCATTGGCACGCACCACCCGTTCCACGATATACGGGCGCATCATGACGCCGTTATTACCAATGGTGGCAGCTACCATCGCCATTTGAAGTGGTGTAACTTGCAATTCGCCTTGGCCATAACCGGTATCAGCGAGACCAGGCAAGCGGGAGAGGAAATTATCGTTGTTATAAATCAGACTTGCAAGGGTCGGTAAATCGGTCATGGTAATGGCTTCGCCTGGTTTATCAGGCACGGCCAAACCAAATTTTTCGGCACCAGCCATCAACCGAAATGCCCCGAGGCGCAAGGCGTATTGGGCAAAGGCAGTGTTACACGAAAAACCAATCACGGTGCGTAAACTAGCAGGGTCACCCGTAAACCGCATCAAATTGTGCACGGCGTTGACGACCGGCGGAGCGCCGGGCTCGACGTCGAGCTGTTCTGGGCACGTGATGTCGTCAGGGCGGGCGACACCAGCGTTTTCGAGGGCAATCGAGGCGGTAACCAATTTGAACGTCGAACCCGGCGGATAGCGGCCTTGGATAGCCCGATTCAACAGCGGTTGATTATTGGCCGGGTCAAGTAATCGTTGCCAGGCTGCATCCATGCGGGTTTGGTCAGCAAGTCGGTCGGCATCTAGATTACTCGTCAAATCGTTAGGGTTATAACTGGGAGTACTCACCATCGCGAGGACGGCACCGGTGCTGGGGTCGAGTACAATTCCCGCACCGACACGACCTGCCAGAATCGCAGCAACATCTTGTTGCAAGGCAGCATCGAGGGTTAATTCAAGATTGTCACCTTTGGCTGGTTGCGCATTCAGCATGCGCACAAAACGCCCAATCACGTTACGGTCACCGGTAAGGTAATCTGCATAACTTGCCTCGAGTCCCGACACGCCGTAACGTGAATTTACCACCCCTAATACGGGGGTAAAGGCACTCGGGTTATCCGTAGGGTAACGGCGGGCGGTGCGCCCATCGGCTCCCACAATAGTGTCGGCCAAAATCGTTTTGTTGCGATCGCTAATGGATCCCCGGAAGGTCCGCGCCGACAACATCAAGGTACGCACATTGCTCGACGTTTCTCCAGTGCTTTGGTTGACCACCACTCGGTCAGCCAAATATTGCGACCATATCACTTGATTGCGCAGGAGTTGCAATGAGAGCATCCCAAAGCCAATAGCGATGATGATGGTTAATGATTGCAACGAACGTTGCGTATCGTTGACCCGCAAGAGCAAGGGGATTTCGCCAAGTCCGAGGATGGCAATAGGAATCGACGCTAGCCACAAACAGAGCAGCCACTGTGATTCGTGTTCGGGCGGGCGCGACATCCCAAACACCAACAATCCAATGGCACTAAACAGCAATATCCGTTGGATGACAAAACGAGTCATCATAATAGCACCTGTACACCCAATGGCAATCCGACGCGTACCGCCACGCCAGCAGGAGTATGATTAAACACCTCGAGTCGCCCGCCAATTTCACTCGTACGATACATCAAGGCCTGCAATGAATGTAGTCCTGCACGATGAATCCCCGTCACTGGCAGTCCTTGGCCATCATCATGAATCAACACCGTAAGTGCCCGTGGGTCATAACGGAGCATCACCACTACTTCATTGGCGTTGGTATGTTGGGAAATATTCAATAGGGATTCAATAGCAATCCGACGCAGCAAAGGCAGATAAATATCTGGTAATTCTTGCGGTCGCCCTAATACGGCAAATCGTGTCGCAATCAACGTATAGCGTTCGAAGCGATTTACGAGTTCAGTCAACATCACCGCTATATCGTCAGTCAATGGCAACGGTTGATATAATGCCACCCGCAAGGCCTCGGTACGGACGGCAACATCGGTGGTGGTTAGATTTGTTGATTTACGCGCTGGCCGACGAGGTGAGTCTGCGCTAGCTGTTGACCACCAGCCATCAAATAACGGCGGTGCAGGAGGAATAAACGTTGACCATGACGGAGGAGCAATAATCGGCAGTGCTACTTGGACACGCGGAATGATTTTTGGAATACCGGCGCCAATCAGCGCTGGTGCAATCACTACCACCACCCAACGTAGCCACATATGTGGCAAATTGCTCGTAAACGACACATCGAGTGAATACATCAAGGCCAAAATCAAGGCCGAGCAGAGTAATCCCGCCATGGCACCGCCACGCCAGCCACTCACCAATGCGGGCAACACTAATACTGCGCATGCATAACACAAAAAAGGACTATTCCATGGATCACTACCAACCACCACCACCGCCGCCAAAAACACATCGAAGCCCATCAGCCATGGTTGGCGCACTGCACCCCGCACGACGGGTTGGACAGTAATCGTCAAGGCAGTCGTCAACAATGCAAGTGCAATCCAGACACCCCACATATCCACAGCACGCTGTTGCCAAAACAACAAGGCTGCAGTGAAAATAAGGCCAGTCCATCGACTAAACACGATGACGGCATGATTCGAAAGTGGCAATTGCATGACAACGGTACTCCACGTTACCCATGGGAGGGAATCCTCCCATGGGTTGGATTAACCAATCACTTCAACTATGGAGTCAATGCCTCGTAGGTGTACGTATTATCTGAACTGTAGAGTTGCCAGCCCGCACCTGTTTTGGCGTCAGCAACCGCTTTGATTTGGGCCTTGAGCTCAGGTGCACCATACTGCACAATCATGTTGTCTGGCACCCACACCAACGTGAAGTCTTGGAGCCAGGGACGAAGGCGGGCACGGGTATCAGGAATTTGTTTGAGGCCTAATTGCATAGTACCCAAAATTATATCGTACGGGTGTGCTGCCGGATTATCAAAGCCCATGTACCCTGCGCCATAGTGCGAAGGATAGACCATCGGACAGACGTAGTCGGTGGTTTCGGCCATAATCGGCAAGCTCTGTCCAATCATACCCATCGGTCCTTCGGTCGTGAAGCCAAATACATCAACCGACAAAAACGCTCCAGCGGCGTTGATTTTTGGTTGGGCCCGATTCAACACTTTTTTGATGTTATCAAAACGTTGTTCACTCGTCACATCTTCTTTTGACAATTTCAAGCGTTGTGCATCGTTGGCACCAAATTCCAATGACGGGAAGCGGATGTAGTCGAAGTTGATTTCGTCAAACCCAGCCAAGGCGGCTTCTTCGGACAAGGCAATGTTGTAGTCCCAGACATTTTCATTGAAGGGATCTAACCAGGCGTATTTAATCGTCGCAGTGGGATAATCATAAAAAATCCCACCCTTGATGCGATCTTGGGCAGCCCATTCGGGCTTAGCTTCAGCTAACACATTATCATGACTAAACATGTGGACCCGGGCAATAGTATAGATGTTGCGTTTTTTGGCTTCGGCCAACACGGCATGGATATCGTAATGGGGTTTCGACAACCCAAGTTCTTTGACGAGTGGCACTTGTGAGTCATAGTAGACCAACCCTAAATCATCGCGGAGGTCAGATTTGAGGTCAATGACGATGGCATTGAGTTCAGTGTCGTCAATGTGTTGGAAGAATTTTTGCATTAATTCGGTGTTGGATGCCACTGCCGCCGTCACATACAATGCCTTGGGTTCAAATGGCTCTAATTTGAATTCACTGGGAATCGCGCCAGGTTTAATCGGCAATACCAATTTACGATACCCAGGCGCCAATATTTGCAAAAACCCAGTTTCGGGGATACCTTTGAGGGTAAACACCCCATCGGTGCCATCAATCCGCACCGTAGCTTGGGCTGATTTGGTCATATCGTCGGTGGCAATAATCGTAGCATGATGCACTGGCGCACCATCAGCACCACTCACGATAGTGCCTTTGAGTACATCAGGACGGAGGGTTACATCAATTGTCGCCGTCGTGCTGGCGTCAATCTTTTGGGTGGCATACCCTTCCAAGCTGTAATTCACGTCAGCCCGCGCCACAACGTTTTTGAGTTGGTAGGCACCCTTGGCATCTGTTTTGCCCGTCACATCGCCCGCCGTAATCACCACATCACTCAATGGTGCGTTGCTATATTGATCTTTGATGGTACCGCTCAAATTCCCATTGGCAAGCGCAATGTCTTGTTGCGTCGTTTTGCTAACAGGCGCCGAGAACGGCACATACTCGGGGTATATCGCATTGAGGGTGAATGATTCGGGCACCCCTTGTAAGACGTATTGCCCATCAGCGCCGGTAGTCATCGAAATCGTATCGCTGGCCTTGATGACCACTCCTGCCAGAGGTTTTTTGGTCCAGGCATCATTGACCACACCACGAATGACATTTGGGCGAATCACGACGTCGATTTTGGTGTCGGCAGCGGTAAGAGTGTCAGGCCATTTACGCTCGGCAAACTTGATAGTGACGACTTCATAATCTGCGCTGGTGACTTGAAAATCCGCTGTCCGCTGCCAACGTTCAATGCTATATGCCCCTTTGGCATCCGTCATGGCTTTGGCGCTACCGACCTGGACAACTGCAGAAGCCACTGGTTTGCCGGTATAGGCATCAGTAACGGTGCCAGTGAGCGGGATTGTTTCACTGCCACAGGCCACCACAAAAAACAAACTCAACACAAACACAAAAAATCGCCATGACACCATTTGCAACACTAAACGCATACGTTTCCTCCAGACTCAGTTAGTCGTAAATCGTGCTACTATGAGCACGATATAATGCATGATTACTTTTTTGGCACCATATGTTGACACATATACTACATATGATAATTGTACAGTATATGGTGTGTCAATTATAGGGAATTCCTGAATAGCCCATGCATATTTTGCAAAGAGAGGAAACGCACATGACCATCGATCGTTCACGTGAGGGCAACCGCTCATACTGGCAAGAAACATTTGATCTCACCATGCCCAGCGCTCCATTACCCGCCCGTGCCAGCCACGTCGTAGTTGGCGGTGGGATTGTTGGCTCTGCCGCAGCCTATTTTTTAGCCAAAGCTGGACACAATGTAGTGCTGATTGAACGAATTCATCCCGCTCATGGCGCCACTGGGCGCAACGGGGGATTCATCGGCACCGGCCCCGCCGAAGGCTATGCCGGCGCCAAAGCTCGCCTTGGGGCTGCCCCTGCCCAGCAAATCTATGAACTCACAGTCCAAAACGGCAAATTGGCACGCCAAATCATGCGCGAAGAAGGCTTTGATTGTCACTTCCGTGAACCAGGCACATTCAATTTATCGTTATCTCCTGCGGATCATCAAGCCGCCAAACGAGGTGTAGCTGCATTGAATGCCGATGGGTATGGTGGCGAAGTACTCGACCGCGCGCAGCTCCAAGCCATGATCAACACCCCGTTAGGTGAAGAAATCGTCGGCGCCTCATACAAAGCCGGCAATGCGTTAATTCATTCGGGACGCCTCGTACGCGGCGTCGTCGAAGCCGCTATCAAGCATGGTGCCACCCTGTGTATCGCTACTGTCGAGCGTATCGACTATAGCCACGGCGACCCCATCGTCGTCACCGATAAGGGCAACATTAGTGCCCAATCGGTGGTGCTGGGGCTCAACGCCTGGAGTCGCCAATTGGCACCAGCCCTCAATAGCATCATCACCCCAGTCCGTGGCCAGATTTTGTCAACCGCACCCACCGCCCCCGTATTTAGCCAAGGGATGGGCACCGACATCACTCCTACCGGCGAATACTGGCAACAAACCCTCGACGGGTCGATTGTGTTGGGTGGGTGTCGCGCTGCCGCCGCCAATAGCGACGTGAACTTGTACGACATCGGCATCACCGATGATGTGCAAGGCGCCCTCGACAACGTATTGCCCCGGCTCTTCCCCAAATTGGCCGGGTTGCCGATTACCCGCCGCTGGGCAGGGTTGATGGGCTTTACGCCAGACTACGTCCCCGTCGTCGATGCCATGCCCGGCATGCCTGGCGTCTGGGCCGGTGGTGGTTTTTGTGGGTCAGGCATGCCGTTTGGCTTTGTGGTAGGCAAATACCTCGCTCAAGCCGCCGTCACCATGCAAACCCCCAGCGAAATCGCACCGCTGTCGATTCATCGCCCCACCCTGCAATCCCGCTAATCCCATAAAAATCTCCCCGTGGCATGTATTTGCCACGGGGAGATTTGCGTACTCTACGTTTTTTAGAAGCCCAAACGATAGACACGCCGGGCATTATCGACCCACAATTTACGTTTGGCTTTATCACTCAGGGTGGCAGTCAGGTCATCGACGGTATGCACCCATTCGGTGTAATTGGTGGATTGCAACGAGACCGGCCAATCGCCGCCAAACATGACGCGGTCTTCCCCAAACACAGCGATGACATGCTCCATATACGGTACCAAGTCTTCCGGTTGCCAAGCTGCATGGTCGGCTTCAGTGGTCATGCCACTGATTTTGCAGACCACATTGGGCAATTTCGCCATTTCGGTCATTTGTTGACGCCACGGGTCGAGGCGATGCCCTTTGATGTCGGGCTTGGCTACATGATCGAGAATAAATTGCACCTGGGGGACTTTTTTGACGAGTTCGATAGCCGCAGGCAATTGATGATGAAAAATACAAATATCAAAACTCAAGCCGTATTCGGCGAGTAATTCGACCCCACGCACTACATTTGGGCGGATGGCAAAATTGGCATCAGATTCCCCTTGGAACAGACGCCGCACCCCTTTGATGCGGGGACCAATCGCCGTCAATGCCGAATAATAAGCCCGCGTCTGCTCACCAAATTCTACCGGTGCTGCCGCCACGATGCCTTTGAGCTTAGGTAATTGGCGAGCCACGGTGTTGATGTATTGCGCTTCAAGCAGGCTATATTGCGGTTCGACGGCAACTTCTACATAGACCATCGCTTCGACAGTGACATCACGGGTATGTTGTGCAAATTCTTCGCCCATAAACCGGGCGTTAATAATCGTGTTATTGTCAAGCCAAGACATACGAAAATACTGCGGATCCCATAAATGCACATGTGTATCAACAATCGCAAAATTCGGCATATCGTGCCCCTTAATTTTTTGTAAACAATCGACGCAGTACCGCTTATCATAGCGATGGAATAATCAATTGTCAATACAATCTAAAAAAAACGACGCTACGTCATTACTGTTTATTATCGGACATTTTGCCGCTATTTGAGAGAAGTCATGTGACAAAAAGGTGTCATTTGGACACCTGACGTGGACGTGCTACCAAATGTGCACCAATCATCACCACCACACAGACGAGTACTAATACGACCGCTAACGCAGCCGCCATAGCATAATTTATCGCACCAGGTCGTCCGAGTAAGCGTGCCAAAAACAGTGGAGCGGTGGGTGTATCGGGACGACTAAGGAGCAACGCTGCCGCAAAATCCCCCAGCGATACCGCAAAGGCAAACAGGCCGGCAGCCACTAGTGCGCGCCGGAGCAACGGCAACGTCACGCTCCACCATTGCCGCCATGGCGAGGCGCCAAGCGTAGCGGCTGCAATCGCATACGTCGGCGCTAATTGGTCACGTGCGAGTACCAATTGCCGGCTCACCAATGGCAAGGCCAACACCACATGTGCCATGATAATCAACCAGCCAGATTGTAATAACCCCAGTGGACCAAACCACAAAATATAGCCGAGACCCAACGTCACGCCACTAATTCCCAAGGGAATCATCGCTACGCGCCGCCACCAGCGATTACCACTCGTAAATCCCCAGCTGACAACCACCGTCACCACTGCAACCACCAGCGCAATCCACAGCGAACGCCACACCGCCGCCAAGGGCGATACAAACAAGCCACTCCCCCGTACGGGGAGCGCCAACGCACGATAGGCGTGGCTCCAATCATCAGGCAGCCAGGCCCGCATAATCAACAATCCAAACGGCCCCGCAAATACACCCACGGTAGTGAGTAGGCTCACGCCTGCCAGCCGCGCCCCCCACCCACCTGCAATCTGGCGGGGTGGCAGGATTTGGACATCGAGGGGAATTCGGCGTTGCAAGCGGTCTGCCACCCACACCAACACGATGCTCATCAGCAATTGCCACACCGCAAGGGTCGCTGCAATATCGAGCCGCAAAAATTGACTCGTTTGCCGCCAAATTTCGACTTCGAGTGATGGTACCCGGCTACCACCCAATAGCAATACCACCCCAAAGCTCCCAAAACAATACAGAAAAACCAACAGCATCCCAGCCAGCAACGCTGGCCAAATCAGTGGCAACACAATCGTAATAAAGCGACGCCACGGCGATGCCCCCAGGGTCAATGCTGCCGCTGCATAGCGACCAGTAATCCCTTGCCAGGCATCAACGATGAAACGCACCAATACGCCGGTGTTGTACCAGACATGTGCCATCACGACGACGGCTAACCCTTGAGGTACCTCGAGTCCAAACAACGAGGCACACCACGTATGAGGGGCACAAATGGTGGTAAGCATAGTGGCGGCCACTGGCGTAGGAATGACAAACGGCACACTTACCGCCAGCCACGCACTCGTCGCGAGTAAACCGGGGCGACGCATCATCGCCCAGGCAATCGGCATTGCACACGCAACGGCAATCACCGTAGAGAGTAATGCTTGTGAGAACGTCGCAACGCCAATCTGCGCCATGCGTGCCACAGTCGCACGATCAAGCCATGCCATCCCACGCCACCATACCGTCACTAACGGCATAATGACGCCAACCATTACTCCGATAAGTACGAGACTACGCCCAATCCACGACCAACGCATCGTCACTTACTTCCCACGAGCGAGATTTTGCCAAACGGGACCATGTGGGTATACATAGGCCTCCAATGTCGCAGACTTCATTTCGATGCTATACCCTGGCAACTGCGGTGGCATGTAATGGGCATTACGAATCACACACGGGTCAACGAAATGCTCGTGCAAGTGATCGACGTATTCAATCACTCGTCCTGTGGTATCGCCCGTCACCGCCATAAAATCAAACAACGACAAATGTTGTACGTACTCACATAAGCCAACCCCACCGGCATGCGGACAAACTGGCACACCAAATTTGGCCGCCATCAAGATAATCGCCAATACTTCGTTGACGCCACCGACGCGGCAGGCATCGATTTGACAAAACGCAATCGCATTGGCTTGAAGTAATTGTTTGAACATAATTCGGTTTTGCACATGCTCACCCGTCGCCACCCCAATCGGTGCCACTCCACGGGCTATTGCCGCATGGCCAAGCACGTCGTCAGGGCTGGTGGGTTCTTCGATCCACAATGGATTAAATGGTTTGAGGTGCTCCATCCACTCAATGGCTTGGGGTACATCCCAGACTTGATTGGCATCGACCATCAAAAAACGATCGGGGCCAATCACCTCGCGAATCACACTGGCACGCCGGACATCGGAGGCAATGTCGATGCCCACTTTCATTTTGATATGCGTAAACCCAGCCGCAATGGCTTCATGGCACAATTGGCGCACTTTGTCATCGCTATAGCCAATCCAACCGGCCGAGGTAGTATAGGCGGGGTAGCCTTGGGCCTGCATGGTGGCAATCCGAGCCGCTTTGTGGGGCACCGATTGTTCGAGGATGGCGAGTGCTTCGGCGGGGGTCAAGGCATCGCTAATATACCGGAACGGGATACAGCGCACCAGCTCTGCCGGTGTCATATCTACCAACAAACGCCACAATGGCTTGTCTTCGGCCCGAGCATACAAATCCCAGACCGCATTGACCACCGCAGCCACTGCAAGATGAACAACACCTTTTTCGGGACCAACCCAGCGTAATTGGCTATCACCCACCATTTCGTACCAAAACGCCCCGAGGTCAGCCGTAATCGTCGCAAAATCACGCCCCACTAGGCGATCAGCCAGCTTTTGGGCAGCCGCCACACACCATTCGTTGCCACGACCAATAGTAAAGGTCAAGCCATGGCCAATTAATTCGGGGTGATTCGTATGGAGCATCACATAGGCTGCGGAGTAATCAGGATCACGATTCATGGCATCAGAACCATCAAGATTCAATGAGGTGGGGAAGCGGACATCGAGTGTCTCGACCTTGGTGATTACAATTGTTGTAGTCATATATTCCTCGTACTAGATACCATCACGGATGATGCGATTACTCCGCTCGGTTTCGGTTTGTAACACGTCATTTTCATATGCCCGAATCTGATTGGTCACGATAAAATGCGTTGCGTCACAACGTACTTCGCTCCAGGTTTCGACCCGGGTTTGCCAGGCGCCCCGCCCGACACAAATCGTATGTTCACTCACGGTGCGGGCACTCAGGGGGTCAGTTACATCAATGAAGTAACGATCCGCCGACCGATGATCATAGGTCAGCCCATCAGCCAATTGAAAGGCGCCGTGGTCGTTTTCGTCATGCAAGGCCCAGGTTTGGTGCATCTGATCGAACTGTTCATAGCGCTGGCGTTGATCAGGCCGCAACTGCGTAACACCCACTTCAGGCGTCATGGCCGGTGGCGCAAATTGCCCGGCAGTTGCATCACTCGGTTGTGGCGTGCGTATGGGCAATTCCACGTATGATTGCGCCGGATCAATCATCAACGTCACTGGCAGCGGTGACGGCCAGGCATGCGGCCAATACGACGGACTCACCGCCACCCGCCAATGATGGCCAGCCGGCAAACAATGTCCCGCTGCATTAAGCGTTACGGTAACCGTCTCCCATTGCCCTGGCTGCATATCAATCGGCACACCATGGCCAGCACGGTGTGTCAGATTGAGCAAGCCACGACTCACCAACAACGAACGCCCGTCGGGAGCCACATCACACAAGCGCACCACCAGCATGGCCTGGGGTTGATCACTTGCTACCCGCAACATAACCCGTGGGAACCCTAAAATAGTCTGCGCTGAGGTAATCTCAAACGTGCGGTCCATCACCGTCTGTGTATTGGTCTGCACAGGCAAATCGGCACACCACGACCGACCATCTTCACCCCGTTGGTCGGGAGGGTAATCACCAGGGATAGCATATGAGCACCACATCCCCGCATCGGCACCACTGCGCAAGTCTGTCCCCACATGCACCACGGACAGATCAGGACCAAGCACGTATTGGGCGTATTGTTGCGTCGGATTGGGCCACGTCGTATCACCCACCCATTGCCCAGGGCGGGTATCGTACCACGGCGCCGGATTGACCCAGTCTTGGATGTAACTCGTCAACATGGGGCCATCCATGATATCGGTGGGCACGTCATTCAGCCAATGCTGCCACCATTTAATCGCTTCGGCTTGGAAGCCAATCGCCGGTCCCGGCGACCCGGCTTCGGGATATTTATGCGCCCATGGCCCCACCAAGCCCTTGCGTGGCACGGTGAGCCCTGCCAGCAAACGAAACACGGCATTGGTATAGCCGTCAGCCCAGCCACCAACCGCATAGACGGGGCACGCAATTTGACTAAAATCTTCGTTTACCGATCCTTGTTGCCAAAAGGCATCACGGCGTTGATGCGCCAACCAGGTTTCAATGTAGGCGGGCGTTTCTTGGATGCGCGACAGCCACATTTCTTTCCATTGGTCACCCACCACGGCGGGATCAGCAGGACGACTATTGAAGGCCAACATCACCGAGGCCCACGGCAACATATCGACGGCCAACAAACAGCCCCCCATGTAATGCACGTCATCGGCATAGCGGTCATCGGTCGAACAGACCGTAATAATCGCTTTGAGGGCAGGTGGGCGCCGAGCGGCGACTTGTAAGGCATTGAATCCCCCCCACGAAATCCCAAACATACCGACGTTGCCGTTGCACCATGGTTGTTGAGCCAGCCAGGCAATTACTTCGCAGGCATCGATTTGTTCTTGGGGTAAGTATTCGTCATACAAAATCCCATCCGAATCGCCACTGCCACGCATATCGACCCGCACTGCGGCCAAGCCATGAGCCGCCAAATAGGGGTGGCGAATCATGTCACGGCGGACGGTGCCATCGTTACGGCGATAGGGCAAATATTCGAGTACTGCGGGGATTGGCGTGGTTTGCGCCCGCGGCAAATAAATCCGCGCCGCTAATCGTGATCCATCAGACAACGGGATCCAGACGGGGTCGAAGCAAGTGACATCATTGAGGAGCTCCGGGTGGTCAATCATGAGCCGTCTCGATCTCTGCGACCGCCCGCCAGCCACTACTAATCGCGCCGTGCACGCTGGCTGAATGCCCATCCACTGCGGTGGCTTCACCGGCAAAATGCACACGCCCATGGGGCGCTGCCAACGCCGGGCGGAGGCCATGGGCGCCCACCGGAACCGAGCTATAAGCCCCGAGACTCCATGGGTCAACGCTCCAGTTAATCATGCGCCACCCCACCAATTGCTCCCGCACCACATCACCAAATACTGTAGTAAGTAAATCAAGACAAGTAGCTAATGGGTCAGTGACGGCACCGATATGGGCAGCCCGGGGCCCCGTAAAAAAGCCCATGAGGTAGGGGGCACCTGGCGCTGCCGTCCACCATACCGGAGCAGGATCAACCAGACTAAAAAAGCTGGCCGTATCATCCCAAAAGCGGTCACGGAAGCGCAAGGCTATTTTGATGCCACCATGCATATCAATTTGACGAATGGCCTGTACTTTGGCTGCAGGCAGTGGTGGGTCAAATGCAATCGATCCTATTTTGAGCAACGCTAGCGGAATCGTCACAATCACCCGTTTGGCCGTCAATACGGCCCCATCCGCCAGCGTCACACGACATTGGTCACCATCGTCACGAATAGCGGTCACCACACATTGAAAGCGAATCGATAGTGATTGTGCTAACGCAGTCACTATCGGCGCATAGCCACCCACAATGTGGTGGTCATTGCCACCCAAATGCTCACCTTGCAAAATATCCGCCTGCATGGCGTAAATACTCGCAAGTTCGGGCGTGGTCGCCGCACTATGCGCCAAGCGAATATCGGCAAGATGGCGCGCCAAGCCCTGATACTCGTTGTCATCGAGCCATTGCGCAAAACTAATATCAGGGCCTGCGTAAGCGGAGATTTGTTCTTCGATGGTGGTTAGCGCAGGTAAACTGGCATCAGTAGCAAACAACGCCACAGCATGCTGTAACTGTGCATTATGCCAAATGCGTCGACCATCCCAGCGCCCAGCAATCGTGGTAGCGAGACCAAGTTGCCGGACAAATTGCCACGTCGACACATCATCACCGTGAATGTATTCGGCACCCAACTCGATGGCACAGGTCGGATCACTTGCATCGCTCCAGACCCGACCACCGATGCGGTCACGCGCTTCACACACCAATACATTACGGCCAGCATCATGCAAACGACGGGCAGCAGCCAACCCAGCTACGCCCGCCCCAATCACAATCACATCGTACGTTGTCATGGCCTACTCCTTTGTAAAACCATTCACTACAAATTCTTCGAGTAACTGCCGCGCCAGTACGTCACTATCAGATTGCCCCAATTGCGCTAACGCCGTTGTCCATCCAGGCAACTGTTGGACGGCGTCACGTAGTTGCGATTCGAGCGCACGCTGTAAAGCCAACAACTGGCGCCGTTGTTGGCGCCACGTCACAGGGTGCGTTTGGAGCCATTGTGCATGTGCCAACAACGCATCAACCAAAGCAGCGACTCCGGTCTGGCGAAGCGCCGACACGGGCAGGACGGGGACCGACCACACCGCGTCCGAATCCATCTGCATGCGCACCAAGGCCCGGAGTTGTTGGAGCGTTGCCGGGGCATCCGGGCGATCGCTTTTGCTGACCACAATCACATCAGCCACTTCGAGCAAGCCTGCTTTGATTGATTGCACCTCGTCACCCATGCCTGGCGCTTCGACGAGCAGCACCGTATCTGCCACATCGACGACCGCCACATCGCTTTGACCAGCACCGACGGTCTCGAGCAACACCATCCCAAATCCAGCAGCGCGCATCAACATCGCTGCATCGAGCGTCGTTGCCGCCAGCCCACCATATTGGCCACGATTGGCCATACTGCGGATAAACACGCCACTATCGCCAGCCAAATCATACATGCGGATGCGATCGCCGAGTAATGAACCACCACTGAGTGGTGATGACGGGTCAACAGCGATAATCCCCACTTGCATGCCACGCTGGCGCAGTTCTTGGGTAATCACCGTGGTAAGACTCGATTTACCGGCGCCAGGTGCCCCGGTAATCCCCACCAAGCTCCCCACACCATACCCCGCGAGCGCCCGGCGCAGACTCCGCACTGGCGCACCACCACGGTCAATCAATGTCAAGGCGCGAGCCAACGCACGACGATCACCACGGCGCACCTCATTCGCTAATTGTTGCACCGTGGCATCATTCATAATGTAGCTCGCCGTGCGGCCACAGTAGTGCGAATAAACGCCACAATTTCGTCGGTGTTGGTACCAGGACCATAGATAGCGTCGATACCATATTGACTCGTAAGCAGGGCGCTGTCTTCGGCAGGAATAATCCCTCCTGCCACTATCACACAATGCCCTAACCCTGCCTCTCGGAGTTGCGTAGCCACCTTGGGCAACAACGTCATATGGGCGCCCGACAAAATCGACAGCCCTACGACTTCGACATCTTCTTGCAACGCGGCTTCGACAATCATGTGGGGAGTCTGGCCAATACCGGTATAAATCACATCCATACCGGCATCACGCAGGGCACGGGCAATGACTTTGGCGCCACGGTCGTGACCATCAAGTCCCGGTTTGGCGACCAACACCCGAATAGGAACGTCACTCATTTACGACCTCCCGAACGCCGCCCAAACAACGAAGGACGTTGCACTTGATCGACACCCATATCTTCGTATTCGGCTTCACCTGGGCGCATCCCAGGTTTTTGAGTAAGCCATTCTTCACGGAGTTTTTGCGCATCTGCAAAAAACTGCATAATTGCTGCTTCATCCCCCGCAGTAATTTTTTCTTTGAGGTTGTTGAGCTCTGCCGTGGTATCGTCGATCCAACGCGTCAATGCGACCCGATTGGTCATGACAATATCACGGTGCATCGTGACATTTCCCGAGGCCAATCGGGTCATATCACGGAAGCCAGTAGCCGCCAGCGCGCCCATTTCGCGACCGGCTGCAGTACCCACTGTTGTTTTTACAATAGTTGCCGCCAACACAAACGGTAAATGCGAAATCCCGGCTACATAGGCATCATGCTCGACGGGATCAATAAAATAGACTTTCGCCCCAATGCGTTCAACCACAGCTTCGCACAAATTAATGGCTGGTCCGGGGGTGGTATTTGTGGGGCACAAACAATACACCGCACCTTTAAACAAATCACTCACTGCCGCTTTGGGACCACTTTTTTCACGACCTGCCATCGGATGCCCACCAATGAATGGATTGGCTGCCGGCAATAATTCATGTGCCCATTCAGCCACCATCGCCTTGGTACTCGTCACATCAGTCACTACCGTACCAGCACCGAGATGGGGTGCAAGTGATTGCAAGGCAGCGCGCATCGCTTGAGCAGGGACCGCCAATACGACCAAATGAGCGCCTGCGACGGCTTCAGCAATCGTATTGGCTACCTTATCAATTGCGAGGCGCCCACGAGCTTCCTTGGTGTTGGCAATGTCTGCGTCATAGCCCACTACATCGATTTCCCCCATGGGATCGGTTTTGCTGTCTGCAACACGTAACGCCAACCCTAACGATGACCCTATCAACCCCATGCCGATAATCGCAATCCGAATCATTGATTTTCTCCTTCCCCAGACTTAGCGGGTTGCTGGGGGTTCAATAAACGACAAAAATAATACTTCGGCAATCACAATCATCAATATCCACGGGATAATTAATAACGGCGTTAACGCATGTAACCCAAATAACCCAAATAACCCTACCACCATCAGGCTAATTTCGCTGGCTTGACGCCACGCCCGACGCATATCATAGCGGCGCGCTCGTTGCCGAAATGCTAATTGCCCAATCACATAGGTTATCGGCAGACACAATGTCGATAGCACCCAATACACCGCCAGACTTACCAATACATACACTGGCACATCAGGTAACCACAACAACGAATTGGTCGGAGCAGGTACATACAAAATAATTTGCACTACTAACACTAACCCCAACACCCCACGCATTGCTAGCCCACGGGCATGAAAGTAGTATTCCATCGGTACATACGTCAACATACCAATAATCACCGAAACACCCACCAGCACGATTTGTTTGGCCCGATTATCGACAGGCCATACCCCGTTAAACACCATCGCACCCAATCCCAGCCACGCAAACCCCACCAATACAAACCATATCAATATTTGCGTACGCGAGACGCTTTCTTGCGTCGCAACCGTGGGGGGTATTGGGGTGTTTCGGGGTGGGGTTATCCGGGTACGTGTGCGGGTCATCGTATCCATCCATTCAACACCACAGTAGCTGCTACTTCATTGCACCTACATACACTTATTTTTAAGTATATCTGATTTTACAACAATACCAACGTTCTATACCACATCACGTATGAAAAGAGATTCATCTGATTTCAGTTGGGAGCGAATCAAAAAATACCGCTATAATTTTGAGGTCAACTCAATGAAGAGGAGCAACCATGAGTGTCATTCGCGTGGGTGTCGTCGGTGCCGGCAGTGTCGCCCAACGAGGAATTTTGCCCCACCTCAGTCAACCTGACCTCGCTGATCGTCTCACCCTCACCGCCATTTGTGACCCCGCCCCAGGCCGAGCCCATGCCGCCGCCGAAAAATTC
>CANFUF010000072.1 GCA_947450095.1 Roseiflexaceae bacterium | reverse complement strand
GCCAGTGATGCGCGGGTGCAGTTGATGCGGCGGACACCGGCCGGGGTAACGGCGAGTGATGCGATTGTGCAGGCGCGCAATCAGCGTTTTGGGGAATTGTTAGGACGGATTGAGCCAGCACGGCGTCAGCAAGTCGTTGATGCGATGATATTATTAGCAGAGGCGGTGAGTGATGACACTATGGCAACAAATTAACCAGTGGTGGCAGACGGCATCTGGAGCAACAACCCGTATCGCTCCTGTTGAGCTACATGCAGCGCTGACTGCCAAGACGCCAATTTATGTGCTCGACGTGCGTTCAGCGTCAGAATTTAAACAAGATGGGCATATTGCCGGCGCCCATTTGATTCCGCTAGGTGATTTGTCCGCCAAGCTCGCTCTGATTCCCCGTGATCGCATGGTGGTATGTGTCTGTCGGTCGGGGGCACGTAGTAGTGCTGCGTTGAATCAATTAGCGCAGGCGGGTTTTACAAATATTCGCAATTTGTCTGGTGGTATGATGGGATGGAATCGGGCAAATCTGCCCACTACCAGAAAGTAGCACCTATGAAGTCGATGAGTCGTACCGCCTGGATTGCGGTGATTGCATCAGTAATTGTGGCCGTGGCAATTGTATTGTTGATCCCCTATTTTGGGATTACCAGTGGGCATACCGATCACGCTGGGATGGCTGATATGCCGGGTATGGACCACGGCGTATTGATGAGTGATTCGGGCTATGATTTCATTGTGATGCCCAACGGCATCGAGATTCGCCTGACTACCCTTAAACCAGGTGACCAGACCATCATTGCTACCATTCGTGAGCATATGCAAAACGAATTGACCCGCCATCAAACTGGTGATTTTAGCGATTCGATGAGCCCCACCAGCGCTACAATCGCCAGCAAGCTCACTCCTTTGGCGGCAGATATTACCATCACCTATCACGATACCCCCGTCGGTGCGGCGTTGCAGTTTGTGAGCCCCAAATCAGACGTGGTGGAATTGTTACACCAATGGGCCCAAGCGATGGAACATGATCACGGTGGCATGCATAGCATGCCGTAACGGATGTTTTTCGTTTTTGTATATAGAAGGAATAGTTCATGGAAATATCTGTGCATGAGTTGGCTAGCCAACTCGCCACCAATCCCAATTTGTATCTGCTCGATGTGCGTGGCCCCGATGAATACACCCAAGATGGACATGTGGCCGGCTCCGTGTTGATTCCACTGCCGGAACTTGCCTTGCGCCTCGCCGAAATACCCAAGGATCGCCCCATCGCCTGCTTTTGTCGTTCGGGTAAACGTAGCCAAATGGCCTACGATGTCCTTCGCCAACATGGATATGCCGAACTTACCAATGTCACTGGTGGTATTTTGAGCTGGCGGGCGGCGAATTTACCAACAGAATTTTAATCGCTAATTGTTATTGCCTTTATCTTACGGTGTCACAATCATTGGGGATAAAGGCAATTTTTTAGATACTACTAAAATCCTATTGATTATATAGGATTTTAGTAGTATGATAGAACACAAGTAAGTTAGGGTAGCGTAGGAGGGTTGAGATGATTTTTCGACAACTATTACACGAAGGTCTGGCCGCGGCATCGTACCTGATTGGGTGTGTGGCGAAAGGAGAGGCAGCGGTAGTTGATCCGTCGTTAAGTGCTGAAACCTACACCGCGTTAGCCGCCGAAAAAGGCTTACAGATTGTGGCGGTATTCGAGACGCATATGCATGCCGATTATTTTTCGACAGGGCGGGCGATTGCCGCGCAGACGGGGGCGACGATTTATGCGCCGCGCTTGGCCGATGTGCAGTTTCCCCATCAGTCCATCGATGATGGTGAAGTCATCAATATCGGTAACTTGGCGATACGCGCAATGCATACCCCAGGTCATACCCCCGAGCATACGGCATATGTGGTGATTGATACGCCGCGGAGTACCGAGCCATGGTTTGTATTGACAGGTGATTCGTTGTTTGTGGGTGATGTAGGGCGGGTTGATTTGGTCAATTTAGCCGGCACAGGCACTGATGTGTTGTATGCCAGTTTACAAAAAATAATGGCCTTGGCCGATGATGTCGAAGTCTATCCGACGCATTTTGGGGGCTCAGCCTGTGGTGGGCGTGCCATGAGTGGCAAAGTAGCCAGTACAATTGGTTTTGAGCGCCGGCATAACTGGGTATTGCAAGCACCCGATTACGCCACGTTTGATGAGTGGATGCGCCGCGATGTACGTGAAGCCGTCGAAGCAATTTTGATCCATCGCAACACCAACCGTGGGGAATTGCCGGTGCCATTAGGGTATTATGGCCAACATGCCCAAGGCCTCAGCGAACCACAAATAATTACTGCGAGTGCGCAAGGTGCAGTCGTGATTGATGTGCGCGCCCCGGGGTTGTTTGCCAAAGGATATGTCGCCGGTGCCATCAATATTCCCTTTCAACGTGAATCGCTGGCGGTGCGCTTGACGGCCTTGATTCCCGCAGGCGCCCAGGTTGTGGTATACGCCGACACAGTAGCCACCGCCGAAGCCGCCGCCGAGGTTGCGCGCTTGGCGGGGTACCACGTCTTGGGCGTGAGTAATGCAACATTGACGGGTGGTGTGCGCTTGCCCGTGATTACCATAGATGATTTGCATGCGGCAGTGCTGCATGGTGCTCATGTGTTGGATGTGCGTGATACTCACGAGCATGCCAAAGGGGTCATCGATGGGGCGGTGTTGGTGCCACATGTGACATTGGCACAGGTTGCCGCCACCTTGCCGGCAGTGGCGTGGTATATTGTCTGCGAGAGTGGTCAGCGTGCCACTATTAGCGCATCGTATTTATTACATTATGGACACACCGTGGCGGGGGTGGTTACGCCGGGTGGGATGAGCGATTACAATGCGCGCTACGAAGTAGGAAGTATTACGAAGTAGGAAGTGTAAAGTAGGAAGTATAAAGTGACGCATGGGCGATTGGTCACGGCGCAGCCGTTGCTAATCGCCCATGTGTCTATGACCGCTGTGCATCCTCTGTATGTCCTATACGAGGTAGGAAGCGTGAAGTCTAAAGTCGGAAGTAAAGTCGGAAGTGACGAATGCCGCTGCGCCCTCCGCGTCCGCTGTGCAAGACAATGGCATACCACGGAGATTACATGCTATGGGTGCGTGCACCCGGCATGGAATGACGTTGGGGCTGATTCTGCGTGCCCTGTGCGAGACAACGAAGATCTACCTTGAGCGAATCAAATTGGGTATTATCAAAATTAAATACTTATGCTAAAGTGTAAACATATTTATAAAAAAGGAGCATGCTATGTGGCGTTGGATTATCGGAATCGTATTGTTGATAGGATTGAGTATACCGGTTATTGCGTTAGCCACAGGTAATGTGCAGCCGCCGGCGCCGACGCCGGTGCGGCAGGACGCCCAGGCGCCCCAAGCACGCGTGGGGCAATCTCGCTTGGCGTTTGATGAACATGCCAAACTGATTTCGTTTGATGATAACCATCCATTTGTCCAGACGTTTATCATGACCGATGTGGTAGACATCTCGCTCGAGCCACATGACCAAGTATGGGGCGCCATAGATAAGCAACAACGGGCCATGGTCTGGCATCGAACTTGGAGTGGGTTGGAATCTATCACGCAGTATAGTGGGAATGAGTATTGCAATAACACTAAAGTCCGGACATTGACCTTATCGGGTTCACAAGTCGGATGTATTTATGCGGATCTCGGCGGATATCTAGGGATTTATTTAAATCCTGAATGGTTTACGGGTTACAACGTTGATGTATCGTTCTATCCGCTGATTGCCTCCTACATTCGCTATCATGCAATTGAATCAAAATGGGGTTTTGTGCATGGTTTGGTGTTGACCGAAGACGGCATGTTACGGCCAGTTGGCTTTACTATGAATGATCAAGCGAGTCCGGGTTCAACGACAGATGTAGGGGCATGGCCACGCTCTTTTGACGCCGGTGACATCCATTCGATTGCGGTCCGTGCCAATGGCTCGGTGGTGGTGTGGGGTGGTGACGTCATGGGCGGAGGGAGTGATCCGTATTGTGTGCGGACTGTTCCTGCCAGTGCCACCAACGTCATCAAAGTTGCGGCGGGGTCATATCACAACCTAGCATTACGTAGCGATGGGACGGTGGTAGGTTGGGGTGGATCTGGAGCGAGTTGTGGGCCGGGGACGTTCGTCTACCCTGCAGAAGCCAATGTACCAAATGGCTTAACCAACATCGTCGATATTGCCGCCGGCGATGGGGTGTCGGCTGCACTCAAGGCAGACGGGACGGTCTATGTGTGGGGCAGTCGTTGTGTTGCACCGACGCTCAGTCAGCCACTTCCTCCCTGCACGCTAGCTAGCAAATTGAGTGGCATTGTCAAAATCCAGGTTGCATCGCTGGGAACAAATCAAGTCCATGTCATGGCAATAGCCGCCAACCCTGTGGTAAGTAGTGTTATGCGTTGTGTGGGGAGCACTACGCCATGCACAACCGACCCTACCATGCCCACATCGGGTGGGCGCATCATGATTACGGGTGAATATCTCCGGAATACCCTTGTAATGCTGGATAACAAAACAATCCAAGCAAATATGATTACCTATGATTCTAACAATACGCTGTATGTGTCGCTCCCTGGGCACATAGCGGGCAGCGCAAATCTGGCGATTATCGGCAGCAATAATGTGCCCGTCAATGTCACCGTGCGCTATAGTGGTGCAATCGCTACGCCGACATTTACGCCGTCGGCGACGTCCACGCGGACGAGTACGAATACTCGTACGGCGACGGCTACCCCTTCTCCTACAAAAGTACCCAAATCAAACGGGGGGCTTAGTCCTACGGTAACAATAACCCGGACGGCGACGTTCACGCGGACGGCAACGCGTACCAAAACTGTGACGCGCACGATTGGACGTTAATACAGCGATTAAATGACATCACCGCGACAAAGCATGGAGCTTTGTCGCGGTGATGTGTTGCAACAGGGATTATTCTTCGTCACCACCAATGACGAATGTGAATCCAAAGCGGTGGCGGCGTTCGAGGATGCGGTATTGCTCGAGGGTGTCAGGGCCACAGCTGGCGGTGCCGACGCCCCGATGGCGGTGATCAATGTTGATGAAAATGCTGTCGCGCGGGGTGAGGTCGGTGGTATGCATGGCGGCAAATACATCGGCGCTAGTCAAGCGGCTGGCCGAGAATTGGAAGGTATCATCGCTGACGATTTTGAAGCGACTGCCACGATTGTTGTCAAAGGTGATGCTACTGACGTCAGTGCGCAAGCCATGTTCTTGGGGCATGATGTAGGGCACATAAAACTCATCGACGTCGTGGCTATAGCGGCTAATCAAGGCTGAGGCATTGCGATCGGGGTAGTTTTCCCATGGGCCACGGCCCAACCAAGAGACGGTGCGATATTGGAGCGGGATGGCGAGGGTGACGCCAATCCGGGGCATATCGACGAGTTCAGTATTGAGTTTGACGTAGTGTTCGACATGCAAATTACCTTCGTTGTTCATCGTGTAGGTAATGGTATGACGAATATCACCGGGTTTGCCCCGACCACTGCCATAATAGGTAAAGCTGATTTTGGAGCCGATTTGTTCGATATCGTTGAGGGAGAGCTTGATTTTGTCGATACCCAATGCCCGCCAATTACGCAGATTCGGCGAGGGGTGATCGGGCCACAATTTGAGACCATCGTTGTCGATGGTCGCCCGCCAGAGTTGCAAGTGTGGGCCTTGACTGATGAAGTTGCGGCGTGGGGTACCGTATGACAATAATTCGCCAGTGGTGGCGTCAAAGCGGGCCTTGACCCGGCCGGATTGGAGGGTGATTTCTGTGATATCGCGTTTGAGGCGGGCGCCACGACTATGCTCGACTTGGCTGTTTGGTTGTTGCACCACATGTTGATCCCATGCCACTTCGTGGCGAATGGGGGCGTATTCCGAAGAACGACGCTTGCGGAAGCGGAAGGTGATGGTCACCAAATTGGTGGGGTAAGTGGCTTGGACGGTGGCTAGTATGGGGATTTGCACGTCACGGGTGGTGCGAGCGGTCAAGCCGCGAATATTCAAAATTCCTTCGGATACCACAATCCCGTCGACTTCGATAATCCATTCGCCACCGAGATCGTCAATATCGCTGAAGTAGCGTTTGTTGGTAATGCGGTAGTTGCCTGCCACATCCCCTACCGGGCTGACGGCCACCGGGCGAGCGAGGTATTTGAGTTCGTACAAGGCGGGGTGGGGCGTGCGGTCGGGCCAAACCAAGCCGTCGGCACAAAAATTGTAGTCGTTGGGGGTGTCACCAAAGTCGCCGCCGTAGGCCCAATATTCACGACCATCCGGAGTTTTTTTGCGCATACCATGATCAACCCACTCCCAAATGAAGCCCCCTTGTAAGCCGTGGTATTGCTCAAATGCGGCATAGTGGTCAGCCAATGTCCCATTGCTATTGCCCATGGCGTGTGAGTATTCACACAAAATCATCGGGCGCGGGTCGTTGGATGGCGTCTTGGCCCATTCGATGATACTCGCAAGTGATGGGTACATCGGGCAGACGATATCGGTGGCCGCTTGACCGGCACCCCAATTGGGTTGATTGAACCCTAGGGCGATAGCTCCTTCGTAGTGCAATACGCGACTAGGGTCGGCGTGGCGCACCCAGCCGGCAGCGGCATCATGATTGGGACCGTAGCCACTTTCGTTACCAATCGACCAGGCAATAATACAGGCGTGATTTTTGTCACGCTCGACCATGTTGCGGACGCGGTCGACAAAGGCTTCGGTGTAGCGGGCATCACGGCACAAATCAAAACTAAAATCGTGTGCTTCGAGGTTGGCTTCGTCAATCACATACAAGCCATATTCGTCACACAAATCATAAAATACCGGATCGTTGGGGTAGTGTGAGCAGCGCACGG
The DNA here is from genome assembly GCA_947450095.1 of Roseiflexaceae bacterium. Taxonomy (GTDB): domain Bacteria; phylum Chloroflexota; class Chloroflexia; order Chloroflexales; family Roseiflexaceae; genus UBA965. Next base: position 10,626 of record CANFUF010000072.1, on the reverse strand, counting down.
CATTGATGTTGAATTGTTTCATCAACAAAATGTCTTTGAGCATCAATTCACGACTGATGACCCGCCCATGCGTGTCGTCGTGATCGTGACGATTGACGCCGTTGATGAGGACTGCTTGACCATTGATGCGTAATTCACGGTTGGCAATTTTGATATCGCGGAAGCCCACACGGGTGCTGTAGTACTCATTGCTATTGGGCGTGTGGAAGATGACGAGGACGGTGTAGAGATTGGGTTGCTCGTGGTTCCAGCATTCGACCCGTTTGAGGGTGGCTTGCAATTCGACCTGGTCATAGGCGGCGATGCGTGATCCCCAGCCATCGACCACCGATTTGTCTTTGGGGGCCCAGCGTGAGGGTTGGTGCAGGGGCTCGTTGAAGCACGGTTTGCCGTCAGGACCATACAGTTGTACCGACACCTGCCAGTCATCGCGTAATTCGCCCGGGTTGTTGGTCGACGCGGTGACCGTCAGGGTGCCCCCTTTGTAGTCGCTGTCTGGTTGCGCCAAGACTTGGAGGTCACGCAAAAAGGGATTGCTGGTGCTATAAATCAATACTTCACGATTGATGCCGGCGTGCCACCATTGATCTTGGTCTTCGATAAATGTGGCATCTGACCACCGCACCACCACGGCCATTACCTCGAGGGTTTGGCCTGGGGTCGCATAGCGAGTGATGTCGAATTCTGCAGGAGTGCGGGCATCTTTGCCCATCCCGATGGCTTGGCCATCGACATAGACACACAGCATGCCCTCGACGCCGCCGAAATGCAAGATGACACGGCGGTTTTGCCAATTAGATGGGATGGTCATATACCGGTGGTAGACGCCCACGGGATTGGCATCAGGGACGGAGGGTGGCGTATTGGGGAAGGGCATTTTGATATTGAGGTAGTGGGGATTTTCGAAGCCTTGCATCGTCCAGAGCCCCGGTACTGCCACGGTGTGCCACTCTGCTGATTGCAGATTGGCAGGGGTGACGGCGTTGGGGCTGGGGAGCAAGGTGAATTGCCAATCGCCATCGAGTGATGACACCCAGGGTGACGCAGTCCGCTCGCCCGCCAAGGCACTGGCGGCGTCGTGGTAGGGGTAGAGGGTGGCGTGCGGTGCGAGGCGGTTAATCCCCGTCAAGGTTGGATTCTGCCAGGTTGGCACATTCCCAATGTATAGGAGTTCGAGTAGTGCGTTGGGGGTGGTCATCACTGTGTTCCTCTGAATTAACTACGTTTGCGGATATTGAGCCCGAGAATACTTAAAAACAAGCTGGTGAAACCGATTTGGCCTGCCAAAATAACGGCGACTGCCCCCAAAACGGTTTGGCGGGCACTGGTGGCAGGATCGAGATTTTGGAATCCACCTGCTTGCCACACGCCAAACACTTGCGCGATCTGCCAGATACCGATTCCCAATAACACCAACCCCGTAATGAGCCCATATTCGAGGGTAATGACATCATTGATTTTGGCGAAACGGGGTGAATCGGGCACGAGTCCGGTGGTAGTCAGGTACTTTTTGGCTAACAAGCCAAACAACACCACCTGCACCCCAAACAACAACAATGAGGCTGCCACCACGAGGGTATTGATGTCGAGGGTGACGGCGCCAATCTGACGGGCTGCCGGCATCAACCAAAAGAGCACCACGGCACTGATGATGGTCAACAGGCTGCCGGGCAACAAGAAAACCCAATTGGGGGCATAGGCCAACATGAAGCGCAAATGGCGCCAGCCGTCGCGCCACGTGCGCAAATGGGGTGGGCGTGAGCGCCCATCTTTGTAGAGTGTGATGGGTACCTCGACGATTTTTTGGTCAAATAAGACCGATTTGATGACCATCTCGCTGGCGTATTCCATGCCGCTGGTCTGGAGCTGGATGGCGTGCCAGGCACTTTTGCGGAAGGCACGGAGCCCACAATGAAAATCACCGACGGTGGAATGAAATAACGTGCGCCCCAGCCAACTCAACACGGGATTGCCCAGCCATTGATGGAGCCACGGCATGGCTCCTGGCATAATCCGGCCGCGAAAGCGGTTGCCCATCACCAAATCAGCGCCGGCGCGTAACTGCGTCATAAATTCATCGATGGCGCCGAGGTCGTAACTGTCGTCAGCGTCACCCATCACCACGAATTCGGCGTTGGCGGCACTAATGCCCCCATGCAAGGCGGCGCCGTAACCCCGCTCGGGTACGGGCACGAGGCGGGCGCCTTCGGCGATGGCAATCGCTTGCGAGCCATCGCTACTGCCGTTGTCTGCCACGATGACTTCACCATTGATGCCGAGGCGTTGGAAGCCGGCAAGAGTTTTGCGGATGACCGGAGCAAGCGTTTCGGCTTCGTTGAGACAGGGAATAACCACCGAAACCTCGTACAACGACGGCGTTGTCATGCCAACACTTCCTTTATTGGCCAGTACCTGACCAGATAGCTAGCTACGGAATAAAAACAGATTAACGATTATCGCCGTCGCCACCGATGGCGCCACGATCAAGACGGTCATAAAGCTTGGTGAGATTGGCGCTGGCCACGTCTTCGAGGGTGATGTCAAGCTCAGTGCAGATTTGCGCCAAATACCACAACACGTCACCGAGCTCATGCTTGAGCGCTTCGCGGTCGGCGTCACTGATGACGCCCGCTCGGTCGCGGAAGATTTTTTTGACTTTGCCAGCGACCTCGCCGGCCTCGTTGGCTAACCCGAGGGTGGGATAGACGATGGCATGGTCGGTCTTGATGAGACTCCAGGTACGCCGTGACGCCTGCTGGTATTCGTTGAGCCGATCGACGTGCATGGTGGCTCCTTTGTCAAGGATATGGCGCGGACGGCGGGACTCGAACCCACGACCAACGGTTTAGAAGACCGCTGCTCTAATCCACTGAGCTACGCCCGCATATCAAAGAAATCATTAGTACTATAGCATAGTTTTTTCTATTTTTTTTATTATGATAACGAATATTCTGCGCTAGTTTTTTCTATATAGCATGCCAATATGTGATTGTATATGCATTATTGGTATCGTGTGTAATCAGTTTTTTTTCGTTGAAAAATCTCACTATCTGTATAACGAAACTTTGAGTTGTGCAATGTATTTGTGTTGGTTTTGTGGAATATGATTCATGAGAAAACACTGCATCCGTGGAAATTTGATAGTTTTTGACAGCTATCTGCATGACTCTGGTAGCTGGGGTGATTTATGATACGGTGCATGTAGGAGATGTGCTTGTGCAAAAGGATTCCCATGCCACAACCCGCTGAATCGCGAATCGAAGGATTTTATCGACTCGACCCACTCGAGCGGCGTGCCCGCGTGCGTGCGTTTGCCCAACTCGATGACGCTACCACTGCGGCCCTGGCCGGTGGCCAATTGGGGTTGGCTAAAGCCGACAAAATGATTGAAAACGTCGTTGGCAGCTACGAACTCCCCCTCGGTGTGGCCACAAACTTTCGCATCAACGGTCGTGACCGCCTCGTGCCCATGGTCGTCGAAGAACCATCGATCGTCGCAGGTGCCAGCTATGCTGCCCGGATGGCCCGCGAAAGCGGCGGGTTTGTGGCGTCGCATACGGCCCCAATCATGATTGGCCAGATCCAATTAATCGCCGTGGCGGATGCCGTCACCGCGATGGCGAATATACATGCCAATCGCATGCAAATCATCGAATGTGCCAATGCCCAAAGTCAGAGCATGGTGGCGCGTGGCGGCGGCGTGCGTGATGTGGAATGTCATCAATATGCCGATTCCCCGATGGGCCCGATGCTGATCGTCCATTTGTTGGTCGATTGCCGTGATGCCATGGGTGCTAATGCCGTCAATAGTATGTGCGAAACGGTCGCTCCCCTGCTCGAATCACTGAGTGGTGGCCAAGCGATGCTCCGGATATTGTCGAACCTGACTGATCAACGCTTGGCAACGGCCAACGTACGGATTGCGCCGGCTTCGTTGCAACGCGACGGTATCGCCGGCGCCGACGTAATCGAACGCATTTTGTGGGCCCACGCCTTTGCGGTGGTCGACCCCCATCGGGCCACTACCCACAACAAAGGCATCATGAACGGTATCGATCCGGTGATCGTCGCTACCGGCAACGATTGGCGCGCCATCGAAGCGGGTGCGCATGCCTGGGCCGCCCGTAGTGGTCGCTATACGTCGTTGTCGCATTGGTATCGCGACGAGCAAGGGTTTTTGTGTGGCGAATTGACCATGCCACTGGCCGTGGGGATTGTGGGCGGGGCCACCCGCGTCCACCCCACCGCCCAAGCTGCCTTGCAGGTACTAAATGTGGCGCATGCCGGCGAACTCGCCGAGATTTGTGTGTGTGCCGGTTTGGCTTCAAACTTGGCTGCGATGCGGGCCTTGGCCACCGAAGGGATTCAACGGGGCCACATGGCCTTGCACGCTCGCCAAATCGCCATGGCCGCCGGTGCCCAGGGTGATGATGTGGCGGTGATTGCCCAAAAAATGATCGAGATGCAGAGTATTAAACCTGCCACCGCAACGAGCTTACTCCAACAAATTCACGTTTTGGCTTCGTAGTTTTTTATCAAAAAAGGAATCGGCATGAAACCAGATCGACCGGTAGGAATTGTGGGGTACGGGGCGTATGTGCCGCGCTACCGTATCGCCGCCAAAGATATTTCGCAGGTGTGGACGGGTGGGCATGGGGGTGTGCCGGTTGAGTCAAAAAGCGTACCGGGGCCAGATGAAGATGTGATTACCATGTCACTCGAAGCGGCCCGCAACGCCTTGAAACGTGCTGCCATCGCCCCTAATGACTTGAGCGCCGTCTGGATTGGCAGTGAATCGCACCCCTATAGCGTCAAACCCTCAGGTACGGTGGTCGCAGAGGCCCTCGGGGCGACGCCGTTTGTGAGTAGTGCCGATTTTGAGTTTGCCTGCAAAGCGGGCACCGAAGCGATGACCGCCGGCATGGGGATGGTGGGGAGTGGCATGGCGCGCTATGTGCTGGCGATTGGGGCCGACACCGCCCAAGGACGCCCGGGCGACGCCCTCGAATATACCGCTGCCGCCGGTGCCGCCGCCATGATTATCGGCCCAGCTGCCGAAAGTCTGGCCACCATCGACGCCACAGTGTCGTATGTCAGCGACACGCCCGATTTCTTCCGGCGTGCTGACCGTCCCTACCCCGTGCATGGCAATCGTTTCACCGGCGAACCAGCGTACTTCAATCAAGTCCGCAATGCCAGTCAAGCCTTGATGACGCAACTAGGTGTGACTCCCAATGATGTGACCTACGCCGTCTTTCATCAACCCAATGCGCGTTTCCCGCAAGTAGTGGCCAAGCAACTCGGCTTCCGCAACGAGCAAATCGCCCCTGGCTTGCTGGCTGGCAAAATCGGCAACACGTATTCGGCCGCCGCGATTTTGGGGTTGTGTGCCACCCTTGATGTGGCCAACCCAGGCGATGTGATTTTGATGACCAGCTATGGCTCGGGCTCGGGCGCCGACGCCTATCTGATTCGGGTCGGTGATGCAGTACGCGAGCGGCGCAATCGGGCACCGTTGACCGAAAAATATGTAACACGTGAAACAATGATTGATTATGCTATTTACGCCAAATGGCGCAATAAATTGGTAATGGGGTAGTGATGATGCGACCAGTATATATTGCCGGCACCGGCCTAACTGCCGTGGGTGAACTTTGGGAACGCACCGCGTTGTCGTTGGCCACTGAAGCGTTACGGGCTGCCACCACGGCGAGCCCTAATCAACCAATTGGAGCGTTGTATGTGGCCAATGCCTTGGGGTCTGCCCTCGGCCAACAAAGCAACTTGGCCCCAGCGATTGCCGCTGCTTCGGGGTTGCATGGCTGCGAGACCTTGACGATTGATGCCGGTGGGGCGGCCGGTGGCCTCGCTATCCGCCAAGCCATGCTGGCCGTGGCCAGTGGAGCGTATGAAGCGGTAGCGGTAGTGGGTGTCGAAAAAGTCAGTGATGTGCTCGACGAGCAACGCGAAGCTGCCTTGGCTCTTACTACCGATGGTGATTGGGAAGGGTTACATGGCGTCACGTTGACCTCACAATGGGCCATGTTGATGCGTAAATACATGCATGATTACGCCGTGGCAAGTATTGATTTTGCTGCGTTCCCTGTCAATGCCCACGCCAATGCCGTAGCCAATCGCCATGCCTTGTATCGTTTTGCGATTACCCCCGATAAAGTAAAAAACGCCGGGATGGTGGCAGACCCGTTGAGTTTGTTGGATTGTGCGACGGTGGCAGACGGTGCGGCAGCCGTGATTATTAGTGCCCAGCCACATGCTAGCACTGCCCGGGCCGTGCGGATTGCCGGCTCGGGGGTGGCAAGTGACGCCATCGCCCTACACGAGCGCGCCGACATGCTTGATTTGGCGGCGGTACGCTTGGCGACATCCCGGGCGTTGCACCAGGCCAACCTGACCATCAATGATGTCCAGGCCCTCGATATGACCGATCCACATGCAATTTGTGCGGTATTGACACTCGAAGCGCTAGGGTATACGCCACGGGGCACGGCGACGACGCTGGGTGCGAGTAGGGCGATTCAATCCACCGGTAGTGTGCCACTCGCCTTGACGGGAGGATGTAAAGCCCGTGGTGACGTGGTGGGTGCGTTGGGTGTCTATCAAATTGTCGAATTAACGGCCCAATTGCGGGGCACAGCGGCCAATCAGGTGGCAAATGCGACAGTGGCATTGGCGACCTGTAGTGCAGGACTGGCGAGTACGGCAGTGACGCATGTGTTGGTGGCTGAATAATAATTACCGCACAAACAGAAGTGAGTAGATAGTATGGAATTAGCACGGCATTGGCGGCAACGCAACGCTCGTTATCGATTGGAAGGGAGTCGCCATCGTAGCGATGGCACCATCGCCTTTCCTCCTCGTGAAGGGAATGAATGGGAGCCGTATGTGTTGTCGGGGCAGGGTGAATTACTCACCTACGCCGTGGTGCATCAAGCACCAACTGGCCACGAAGGCGAAGTGCCCTATATGGTGGCGATTGTGCAACTGGCCGAAGGCCCACGAATCACGGCTCAACTGACGGATTGTGATGCGTCAGAGGTGGCCATTGGTATGGCGGTAGAAATGACCACGCGGCTCCTCGGTGATACCGGGGCAGATGGATTGTTGTTGTACGGGTATAAGTTTCGTCCCGTATTATAAAAATGTAGTGTAACAGCCCCTTCAATCGTCAGCTATTGCTGATGATTGAAGGGGCTGTTGACGTAGGAAGTAGGAAGTAGGAAGTAGGAAGTAGGAAGTAGGAAGTAGGAAGTAGGAAGTGACTTTGCTCCGCACTTCTGTGTCTCTGCGTGAGACGAAGAGTATTTTGCCTACACAGGCATTTATTGGCTATCACATACGATCAATAACCGCTGTGTTCTCTGCGTACTCTGTGCGAGATAAATAACAACCCGCTTGCATGCCGTGTGCGAGATAAAGAGAATATTACATCATGCTCCGGAGCACACCGACGACGCGTCCTTGGATGCGCACATCATTGGCGGCGACGTAGATGGGTTCCATGGTGACATTGGCTGGTTGTAAGCGAACCCGTTCGCCTTCGCTGTAGAAGCGTTTGAGGGTGACGGCATTGTCGCTGATGATGCGGGCTGCGACCATATCGCCTTGCTCGGCAGTCTCTTGGTAGCGCATGAGCACGATGTCGCCATCGTTGATGAGGGCATCAATCATCGAATAGCCACGTACTTTGAGGGCATAGACATTTGCTAATTTGGTGCTAGGGACTACATCTGACGGCACATCGACATAATCGGCATTTTCACTGCTCAAGTCTTCGGGGTCTGGTAAGGGTTGACCAGCGGTAATGGTGCCGAGCAGGGGTACTTGTGTGCTGAGCCCGGTGAGGGTGATGGCGTCGCTTTTGGGGATAGAGATGCCCCGTGAGACTTTGCCTTCACGGCGTAATACCCCGCGTTGCTCCAACACCTTAAGGTTGTAGGCCACTACTGATGTCGACGAAATCGCCAAGTCTTCTTGGATTTGGCGAATGGCCGGTGGGTAGTTGTGTTGCTCGACGAATTGCTCGATGTATTCGAGGATGTCGCGTTGTCGAGCAGACAAGGTTTCGTGAAACTGCACGGTCGCGCCCCTTTCGTGGAATGCGAATATATGTTCGTTAGAACTTATGTTCCATTATAGATTGTGAAAATGGCTGTGTCAAGAGGAATTACGCATAAGAACGTGGTATGATGGGCAAAACCGTACCAAAGGAATCACGCCAATGCCTACTGTAACTTTGGTGATCGTGACATACAACAGTAGCGATGTCTTGCCGGCCTGTGCCGCCAGCCTCGCTCAATTAGTGGTAGTGGGTGGCTACGAGCTCATCATCGTCGATAATGCCTCGCATGATGACAGTGTGATGGTGGCACGCCAGCACTTCCCTAGCGCGCAAATTATTACCAATGACCACAATCGGGGGTTTGCCAGCGCCGTGAACCAAGGGGTGCTTGCAGGGAGTGGGCGGATTGTGGCCACCCTCAACCCCGATACCGAGGTTGCCTCCACGTGGTTGGCGGCTTTAGTTGCTACACTCGATCGTGATGCCCAGATTGGCATTGTGGGGAGTGCGATTACCGATCCACACGATGGCCATTTGCTCCATAGTGGTGGCCAATATGACGCCGTGACGTTTCGCACGACCCATCGTGCCGAGGTCAATCAAACCAGCGAAGCCGATGTCGATTATGTGACGGGGGCGGGAATGGCGATGCGGCGCAGTGATTGGCAGCGCCTCGGTGGCTTCGACGAAGGCTTTTTTCCCGCTTACTTCGAAGACCTCGATTTGTGTGTGCGTGTGCGCGCCAGCGGCCAACGTTGTGTGTTTGTGCCACAAGCCCAGCTCCACCACCACGAATCGACGGCGACGGGCAAGCAGAGTGGCGCTTTTTATTTTTATTACCATCGCAATCGTTGGCGCATGATTAGCAAGGCCTTGGCGACGGGGCAACTTGCGCCCGACTTTGTGCAATGCGAAGCGCAGGCCCTCGGTGCTACCAACATTCTCGACCGGCAGGTGGCGTTGTTGGTGGCACGGATGGGATTGCCATCACCCCACGCTGGGTTGCCCGATGCGGCCAGCCAATCTGCTATATTACAGATTGGCAAGCGCTTGGCGCCACTGGTGGGTGACGCCTATCAAGACCCGGCCCATTGGCCAATGGCGGTGCAGGTGTTGTTGGGAGTGCATCCGGTGGTGGCGCATCAGTTTTCGCTTGATCGGCAAAAAATAACGCCGGCTGACAGCCAACCCGCGTTGCAACCCTATCCACCGTTGACATCCCAAACGCCGTTGTTTGAACGGTTGTTTGGCGGTGGCTGGCTGGCCAACCTGCGCACGCGGCTGTTGGGACCGCAGTTTGTGGCGTTTGTTGATACGTTGTTGCAACACCAATTAGCCGTGCAAACCAATCTATTGCGCCAAGGATTGCTGGTTGATGTGCTTCAGGTAGAATTAATTATTCGGCAAGCGTTGCTTCAGCATGCCATCTATTACCCGAGTGAGATTGATAATGAAAATCGATAATCGCAAAGATTATGCCCAAGCCGGGCTCCACGAATCCGACGTTGCCGCTGATCCGATTGTACAATTTGGACACTGGTTTGCCGATGCAACGGCGGCGCAATTACCCGAGCCCTACGCCATGACATTGGCGACGGTAGACGCCAGTGGGCGGCCGTCGGCACGGATTGTGTTGTTGCGCGGGGTGGATGCCCGTGGGTTTGTTTTTTTTACGAATTACACCAGTCGCAAAGGGCAGGCTTTGGCGGCGCATCCCTATGCGGCCCTGATTTTTTATTGGCCAGAACTCGAGCGCCAAGTGCGCATCGAAGGGCGGGTCAGTCAGATTGATGCGGCTGATTCCGATGCCTACTTTCATAGTCGGCCCCAAGGGAGCCAGCTGGGGGCGTGGGCTTCACCGCAAAGTCAACCAATTGCTGGTCGCGAGGTATTGAGCGAGCGCTTGGCAGCGCTGACGCAGCAGTACGGTGACCAATTCCCGCCGCGCCCCGAGTTTTGGGGTGGCTATCGGGTGATACCTGAGGTCGTAGAGTTTTGGCAAGGGCGGCCTAGTCGCCTGCATGACCGAATTGTCTATACATTGGTTGATGGCGTATGGCAAATTGGCCGATTAGCACCATAACAGAGGGATACAACAATGAATCCTTTATTAGAGCGGATGGGGTATAGCGCCAGTGATCGGGTGGTGATTGTACATGCCGATGATGTGGGCATGTGTCATGCCTCGACAGCGTTGTTGGATGGGTTGTTTGGCACGGGAGTCGTGACATCGGCGTCGGTGATGATGCCGTGCGCTTGGGCGCAGACGGCGGCGGCATGGTGTGCCGCCCACCCGGCTGCTGATGTGGGGGTGCATTTCACCCTCACCAGCGAATGGCAGCGCTATCGCTGGCGAGCCTTGACGGCAGCGTCAACGCACAATGGGTTGGCCGATGGCGAAGGGTTTATGCCACGCAGTAGTGCCGAAATATTTGACCTTGCCCAGCGTGACGCAGTCGCTGCCGAAATCGACGCCCAATACGCATTGGCGTTAGCGTGGGGGATGCAGCCCAGCCATTGCGATTCGCACATGGGGACGATGTTTG
>CANFUF010000071.1 GCA_947450095.1 Roseiflexaceae bacterium | reverse complement strand
GGTTTCGCTGACTTCGCGCAACCCAAAGCCACCCAGCATGCGGATGTAGGTCCAGGCGCGTACGAGCATGCCAAAGTTACCCCAAAACGCTTTGACTTGGCCAATGCTTTTGGCGGGCGCTTGCCAGTCATAGCTGTCGCCCACTTTGGCGGCGTAGGGAGCCGGCAAAAACGGCGCCAGGGCGGCCGTACAACCGACGGCACCCGAGCCGGGGCCGCCACCACCGTGTGGGGTGGTGAAGGTTTTGTGCAAGTTGTAGTGCATGAAGTCAAAACCCACTTTGCCCGGCTTGACAATCCCCAAAATGGCGTTGAAGTTGGCGCCGTCGCCGTACATCAAGCCACCAGCAGCATGTACCAAGGCACACACTTCTTCGATTTGTTCTTCGAACAACCCGACGGTGTTGGGGTTGGTGAGCATCATGCCGGCGGTACGGGGCGAGATCTTGGTTTTGAGGTCGGCAATGTCGACATTGCCACGCTCGTCGCTTTTGACTTCGACTACTTTGTAGCCCACCATGGCGGCGGTGGCGGGGTTGGTGCCGTGGGCGGCATCGGGCACCAGGATTTCGGTGCGGTCATGGTCGCCACGGTCGGCATGATACGCTTTGAACACCAAAATCCCGGTGAGTTCGCCTTGGGCGCCGGCAGCGGGTTGGAGCGACACCGCGTCAAATCCCGAAATTTCGCCCAAATCGCGTTGCAATTCGTACATCAAGCGCAACACGCCTTGGGACATATAGGCCGGTTGGAGCGGGTGGGCGTTAGCAAAGCCGGGCATGCGGGCCGCTTCTTCGTGGATTTTGGGGTTGTACTTCATGGTGCACGATCCCAAGGGGTACATGGTGGTATCGATACACATGTTGCGTTGTGAAATGCGGGTGAAGTGGCGAATCACTTCGGTTTCGCTCAATTCGGGCAATTCGTTGAGCTCGTCACTGCGCAACAGGTGCGCAGGCAAGGCGGTGGTGGGCACGTCGCATTCGGGCAGGCTTACGCCGATGCGCCCGGGTGCGGCCAGCTCAAAAATAGGTGGTTCGTAACTATTGTTCATGCGGTGACGCATCCTTTGTATCAGAAAAAATCGTTTCGGGTTGGAGTTGGGCGCACCAGCGCACGAGCACATGCCAGTGCTGGCTGGCGCGGTCGCGGTCGCCCCGGCGGGCTGCACTGGCCGCCTGGCTCAGCAGTAATCCTAGGCGTTCGGCCAGCAACGCGCTTTCGCGCACGTGGTTGTAGGCTAGTGGGGCGGCTTCGTCATAGGCTTCGCCATAACCGACCCGCAACGAAAACCATTGCTCGCCGGCAAAATTGGCCAGCACCCGCACATGTTCGGTGCCGGGCCAGCTCCCACGGGCAGCGCTCCACGAACTAAGCATGCTGATGCGGTAATTGCTACCGCTTTTGGTGACCCAAATCGACTCAGGGTCGATGTCACCACACACCAACACGGCGCTGGGTGGGGTGCTCATGGGCACGGCCATGATTTGCTGGCAGACGGCGGCGATGGCACTGGTAGTGGCGATTTGGGCCACTTCCAGCTGTTGCCCGGCCTGGCTAATCCGTTGCCAGAGTGCCGTGCGGGCGTCAGGGGCGACGTCGTCACCACTGAGGCTGCCGTAGTGGGCCACGGGGATGCCATGGATGTGTGCCACAATCTGCCCGAGCTGCCGCCCCAATTGGTGGAGCTGGGCATGACTGAGGCGCTCTGCCAACGTCGCCAACAGTTGTCCTTGGGGAGCGCTCACCACCACACAGGGGCTACCGCCCAATTGCCCTGCCACATCGGCAGCCCACAACTGAGGGGTGGCATCCGCGGCCGCACACAATTGTGTGGCGGCCACGACGGTGGCGGCTTGGCGGGGCTGGCGATAATGCCAGACCGCTAGCACCGTACCATCGATGAGGGTTGCGAGGTGCTGATGCGCGTCGTAACGCGCAATCTGCTGCTCGGGGATGAGTTGTTGGAGGGCGGCAAGCGTCATCATGACGATGGTGAGTCCTTTGTTAGCGCAGGGCGGCGAGGGTGCTGACCAAATGGTCGATTTCGCTACGGTCGTTCATTTCGGTGACAGCCACCAGCATGTGGTTGGCCAAATGGGCGTAGTCTTGGCCCAAATCGTAGCCCCCGATGATGCCGGCTTCGGCCAATGACCGATTGAGCTGTGCCACCGGTTTGGGGCATTTCACCACAAATTCGCGGAAGAACGGCCCGTTGTCGACCACCTGATAGCCACTCACTTGCCCGATTTGTTGGGCGGCGTAATGAGCATGTTGGTAGGTCAGATTGGCGACTTGACGTAATCCTTGGCGCCCCATCAACGACATATAGACGGCGGCAGCTAGGGCCATCAAGGCCTGGTTGGTACAAATATTGCTGGTGGCGCGTTCGCGACGGATGTCTTGTTCGCGGGCTCGCAAGGTCATCACATAGGCCATGGCGTTGTCGACGTCACGGGTCAAGCCGACGATGCGACCGGCGATTTTGTGCACGAATTGTTTACGCGTAGTGAAAATTCCCAAGTACGGGCCGCCAAAGTTGAGGCCGATGCCCAGTGGTTGCCCTTCGGCGGTGCCGATATCGGCGCCCACGTCGTTGGGTGTCTGGAACAGCGCCAATGCGATGGGATCAAAGTGATGTACAAACAACGCCCCGGCGGCATGGGTGGCATCAGCGATGGCTTTGAGGTCATGCATGGTGCCAAAAAAGTCGGGGCTTTGGATCATCACCGCCGCCGTCTGATTGTCGACGAGTTGCATCACGTCGGCCAGGGTCGCGGTGGGGTTTTCATCACCGACCACCTCGATACCACTGCCCACCAACAAGGTGCGAATGACCCGGCGGTAATGGGGGTGCATGCTGGGGGTGATGACGATTTTGCGGCGATTGCGCAATACGTTGACGGCCATTACGGCGGCTTCGGCGAGGGCCGAGGCACCGTCGTAGTGCGAGGCATTGGCCACGTCCATGCCAGTCAAACCACACATCAGGCTTTGATATTCAAAAATCGCCTGCAAGGTGCCTTGGCTGACTTCGGGTTGATAGGGGGTGTAGGCGGTATAAAACTCTGAGCGGCGCAAAATCTGATCGATGGCGCTGGGCACAAAGTGATTGTAGGCGCCGGCCCCGAGGAACATGCTGTGGGTGTGGGCGCCGGCGGTCTGGTTTGATAGCCGAGTCAACTCACGGCGAATCTCGGGTTCGGACAAGGCTTTGGGCAGGTTTAGTGGCGGAAATCGCACGGCACTGGGAATGGCCTCAAACAATGCCGTGATATTATCAACGCCAATTGCCTTGAGCATCTCGGCGCGCTCGCCTGCGGTAATCGAAATATAGTGTGACATGCAAATCCTTTACGTCGACGCAGTGCAAAAATTAATGTTTAATCGAATCGACCAAGGCGGTATAGGCCGCAGCGTCGAGCAAGGGTGCTTTGTCGCCGCTCAACTTGATGCGCACCAACCAGCCCTTGCCGTAGGGGTCGGTATTGACCAAATCGGTCTGCTGACTGACGTCGCCGTTGACGGCGATGACTTCGCCGGCTGCCGGCAAATAGAGCTCTGACGAGGCTTTGACCGACTCGGCGACGCCGAATTCGGCACCGGCGGCAAAGGTCGTGCCGACATCGGGCAAGTCCACGTACACCACGTCGCCGAGGGCGTCTTGGGCATAATCGCTAATCCCGACAGTGGCGATATCGCCCTCAATCAAAATCCATTCGTGTGAAGCCAAATACTGCAGGTTGGTGGGTGTCTTGAATGACATGGGAATGCTCCTTACTTCTTGTAGCGGCTCTGATAAAACGGATATTTGACAATGACTGCGCGGACCGGTTTGTCGCGCACGATGATATCGATCTGGTTGCCTTCGCTGGCTTCAGCGCGGGCAATCAAGGCAATCCCGAGGGGTTTGCCAAAGGTGGGTGAGGGCATGCCGGTGGTGACGACCCCGATGGGATTGCCGGTGGTGTCGTGTACGGCATAGCCACCGCGGGCGATGCCTTTGCCCGTTACTTCAAACGCCACCAAGCGGCGGGTGTAGTTGCTTTTGAGGTCGTTGAGGGTGGCGCTGCCCACAAATTCGCCTTTGCTCAGTTTGACGGCCCAGCCGAGACGGGCTTCGTAGGGGTTGATGTCGTCGGCCAGTTCGTGGCCATACAACGCCAAACAAGGCTCGAAGCGTAGGCTGTCACGGGCGCCCAGTCCACACGGGGTGGCGCCGGCGGCGAGCAGGGCTTGCCAAATGGCTACGGCGTGGGCATTGCCACAAAAAACCTCGAAGCCATCTTCGCCGGTATAGCCGGTACGGGCAATGATGACGGATTGCCCGAGCAGGGTGGTTTCGGCCACACCGTGGAAGGGCAGGGTGACGGCTACATCGCCAATCAGGCTGGCCAATACGGCTTCAGCGCCAGGGCCTTGGAGCGCCATTAGGGCGGTGTCGGGTGAGGCGTCGCTGAGGGTGACGGCGAAATTGCTGGTGAATGGGCTAATCCACTGCCAATCTTTGGCGATATTCGAGGCATTGACTACCAACAGGTAGCGTTGCTCGCCCAGCCGATAGATAAACAGGTCATCGACCACGCCGCCATCGGGACGACAAAACAAGGCGTAGCCGGCGTGGCCGATCGCTAATTGGCTGACGTCGGCGGTGGTGACATGTTGCAAAAACGCCAAGGCATCTGGGCCTTCGACCCAGAATTCGCCCATGTGGCTGACGTCAAACAGGCCGGCACGTTCGCGTACCGCGCGGTGCTCGTCGATGATGCCGGTGTACTGTACCGGCATGTCCCACCCGCCGAACTCGACCATGCGGGCGTTGAGGCGCAGGTGCTCGCCGTGGAGTACCGTGCGCAACAATTCTTCACTCATTTGCTACTCCTCATGGCACGCCACTGGCCCCGTTGGGTCCAACAGGGTGGTAGGTGCCGATTAATGGGGGGTGTTTTTGGCATAAAAAATGCCGACCCGTTGGACATGCACTGCTCCTCTGGCGCACGAATGCGCTCGCGGTGCCTAATGCTCTGTCCTGTGACCTGAGAGGTGCCCTGCGGGTAGCAGGTTGCTCCGTCGGTGCCGAGTGGCTCTCCAGAGGGTCGTCAGAACACCGTTACTGTGCCTGAGAGATTCGTAACGAGGCGGCAGACTCGTACTTGCTCCTTCGGCGATGGTGATGGTGCACCATGCTCTTCGATGTTCGTCATCCGACATATGTAACTAGAGTTAGTATACCGCAAATTTGATGTCGCGACGACGTCAAATTTGTGACGACGCAACGACTATGGGTTTTTGGTCACAGTACTGGTGCGGGTACTCGTCTGGGTGCGGGTGTTGGTCTGGGTGCGGGTGGCAGTCTGGGTGCGGGTACTGGTCTGGGTGCGGGTTGCGGTTCGCGTCGGAGTATTGGTTCGCGTCGGGGTATTCGTCTGGGTGGGCGTGTTGGTGGGAGTCGCCCAAAGTTGCGTGGCACAGGTGGTGCTACTGATGGTGCCGTTGGGGCAGGTGGTTTTGGAGAATTTGGCGTTGGTTAAATCAGCGTCTTGCAAGATTGCTTTGCGCAAATTGGCATTGCTGAAGTCGGCGTCTGTGAGGTTCGCATGAGCGAGATTCATACCGCTGAGATTAGCTCCGGTAAAGTTGGTACCATAGAGGATTTCGAATGACAAATCGGTCAGGCGTAAATCAACATTGGGCCCCACCAAGAATCCATTCACAATCAGATAATCTTCGGGTAACGCCGGTGTCCCCACGATATCTCGTGAAGTGATACCATTGAGGGTGGCATGGGCCAGATTGGTCATCGTCAAATTGGTGCGGATGAGTTGGGCGTTGCTGAGGTCGGCAAATTCGAGGTCGGCATCGCCGAGGTCGGCATCAGTCAAATCGACCCGTGGTCCGATGATATATCCATTTTCAGTGAAATAGTGGCTCGGTAATTGCGGTACCCCCATGCTTTGCCCCGATTTGACGGCATTGAGCGTCGTGCTCTGGAGCTTGGTGCCATCGAGATTGGCTGCCAGGAAATTTACATTGTTCAGCATCATCGTGCCGAAATCAGTGTTTGTCAGGTCACTCGCAATAAATGACACATTGAGCATGCTAGGGACGGTGATTTTGAGATTACTTAAATCAGCCCCATCAAATAGTGTGCCATTGAGGATCGTCCCTGTCAGATTGGCCCCCGTCATTTGGTCATTGTGAAAGTTGGTGCGGGTCAAATTACTGCCATGGATGTCGGCATTGCGTAGATCGGATTGACTGAGGTCGGCATCTGTCAGATTACTCAAACTGAGGTTGGCGTTTTGTAAGTCGACGGCAAACAAAATCGCACCAGTGAGATTGGCTCCCGATAAGTTGCTCGTACGCATATCACTGCCGATCAAAATCACACCCCGCAAATCTGCGCCGGTCAAATTGCTGTTGGCCAGTGAGACATCACTGCCACTGAAATCTGCATTGCGTAAGTCGATGTTTTTGAGTGCGAGATTGGATCCCACAATATAGCCATTGCGGAGTGCGTACTCTGCTGGTAAGGTAGCGGTGCCAATGATGCGTCCAGAGGTGATATTAGTGAGGGTTACGTTGGTCAGGTTGGCACCGGTGAAATTGATGCCACTCAGATTCAGTCCAGTGAAATTCGCATTGCCGAAATCAAGGTTGTGCAGATCGACATTGCTGCCAATAATACTGCCATTGATAAGTCGGTAGGCCGGTGAGAGGGTGGCATTGTCAATGCGTTGTGAATAGGTATTGGTGAAAATTGCATCCGTAAATACACACGCTGATGGACAAATGAGATTGTCGATTTGGGCATTACTGAGGTTGGCTTTGCTGAAATCCGCTCGGGACAAATACGCATCGACAATCGTGGCATTGGTCAGATTGGCACTGTTGAATAGGGTGAAATAGCCATTGATACCCGTTAAATTGGCATTGCTTAAATTGGCACTTTTGAGGTTGGCACTCACGAGACTCACGCCGGTTAAATTGGCACCACTGAGATTGGCGCCACTCAGGTTGCGGTAACTGAGACTCGTATAGCCGGTTGCCCCAAAATCCATATTACGGAAGTCGCAGCCGGCTAGGCTCGCTGCGGGGTATTTGAGTTTTTCTATACATGCTGCATTGGCAGGGGTAACTGTTGCTGTGGCAGTACGACTGGGGGTATAGCTGACGACAGGGGTATTGGTGATGGTTGGCGTATCAGTCAACGTACCAACGGGGGTGCGGGTGGAATAAATAAATGGTGTGGGTGATGTGGTAAACGTGCGTGATACGGTGAGTGTGCGGGTCTCAGTCCGTGTGCGGGTCTCAGTCCGTGTGCGGGTCTCAGTCCGCGTGGCTGTTTCTGGGATTGGGTAATCGGCGGGGTGTGATTGGGATGCTGCGCCTATAGTAGGGAGCGGTACAAATAATATCAGTATATAAATAATTGATAATAGCGTGATAATTCGCATGGTAACCATTTCGTTTGTAAATATTAATGGTATTAAATCATAGCATAATTGTATCAAATAATTAACACACAAAAATGACGCGCTGTGTGGTCCATGATTGTATATTGGCGATGACATGATGAAAAAAGCTGACACAGTGCTGTTGTGTGGGCAGTATGAGTCAAAACGGGGTACTGATTCTGTCGATTAATCGTGTTATGATAAGAAAAGTACGTAGTATGAGGATAGTTAGCTATGCAACCATGGGAACAGCGCGACGCCGATCGGCAACTGTTGGAATTAAGCACCACGCAAACGGCCAGTCTGCCGACGAAGCCTACCAGCGAGCTCCGCTATATTCGTGAATTGGCGGAAATGGTTATATTTGTGGTGATTTTGTTTTTTTTGGTACGAGGAGTGGTACAAAACTTCCTTATCGAAGGGCAAAGCATGGAGCCCAATCTGCATTCGGAGCAGTTTATTTTGGTGAATAAACTCGCCAATATGCACTTTGATTTGAATGCCCCGCAACGGGCACTCGGTCAAGATTTGCCACCCAATATCGTATACCCGATTGGGATGCCTACTTATGGGGAAGTGGTGGTATTTGAATACCCCAATGACCCCAGCAAAGACTATATCAAGCGTGTCATTGGCTTGCCTGGCGATACCATCGAATTCCGCGATGCCATGGTGTTTGTCAATGGGCAACAATTGGTAGAACCCTATTTGCAGGGAGCTCCGACCTATTGTCACCAAGGGGATGAATGTGCCACGGGCCCGATTACGGTCGCCCCCAATACCTTGTTTGTGTTGGGTGATAACCGTGAAAACAGTAGTGACTCGCGTGAATGGGGTGGCTTGCCGTTTGATCGGGTGATTGGTCAGGCCTGGGTGGTCTATTGGCCAAGCCAAACCATTGGTCCAATTGCGCAATTCCAGCCATTGCCCACCAAGCAACCATAGAGGCAATGACGATGCATGTGGCAATTAACGCGCATTTGTTAGCGCACACCGCAAATTTCCGCCGGGCAGGGGTATCGCACTATGTCGAAGCCTTGTTGGCGCATCTCGGGAAGATAGATACCACCAACCGCTATACAATCTACACCACCCGTGGAGTTGACGCGGCGGCACTGGGGTTGCCGGCCAATTTCACAGTGCGTCCGAGCCGATTCCCCACCATCAATCCACGGGTACGGATTCCGTGGGAGCAGATTATTGCACCACCGTTGTTGGCGGCGCATGGTGCCGATGTCTATCACGGGGTGTTGAATGTCATGCCGTTGTTGGCGGGTGTGCCGTCGGTGGTGACCATCCACGATTTGAGCGCGATGTTGTTCCCACAAACCTTCCGGCGGATCAATCGGATGTATACCCGTTGGGCCATCAATGTATCGGCCAAACGGGCGGCGCATCTGTTTACGGTGTCGGAATATGCCAAACAAGAAATGGTGACGCACCTCAAGGTGCCGGCAGAGCGGATTACGGTGACCTACGACGCATGTGATGATCGCTTTCGCCCATCGTCCCCGGCAGAATTAGCGGCGTTCCGTCAGCGCAACGGCTTACCCGAGCGCTATTTGTTTTATTTGGGCACCCTCGAGCCTCGCAAAAACATCCCTCGTTTGCTCGATGCCTATGCCCAGATTGCCCACGAGGTTGATGCGCCATTGCTGATTGGTGGCGGGCGCGGTTGGTTGTACGAGCCGATTCTGGCGCAAGCAGAGCGCTTAAATTTGGGCGATAAATTGCGGTTTGTGGGGTATATTCCCCAAGAAGAGCAACATTTGTGGTACGGGGCTGCCACGGCGTTTGTCTTCCCGTCGTTGTACGAAGGCTTTGGGATGCCCCCCCTCGAGGCGATGGCTTGTGGCACGCCGGTGATTGTCAGTAATGCCAGTTGTTTGCCTGAAGTGACCGGGGATGCGGGGTACCAAGTCGACCCACACGATGTCGATGGCTGGGCGCTGGCGATGCGCCAAGTGCTGCGTGATGCGGCACTGCGGGAAGATTTGGCGGCGCGAGGTCCAGTGCAAGCGGCCCGCTTTTCGTGGCAAGAAACGGCCCGGCGCACCCTTGCGGTCTATCAAGCGGTTGCACGGCGTTAGCATGGTATAGTGGAGTATTTATGAACATTGGTATCCCTGAGGTGATAATTATTGTGGTGGTTATCTTCCTAGTCTATCGTTTGGTGTCTCGGCGTTGACATGCACGCTTGGTAGGGTATAATAGCCCTGTGATTGTTGATTTTGTGGTCAACTGTGAAGGAGCTTCATCATGAACCTCGGCGTACCTGAGTTGTTGATAATTTTGGTAATTATCATTTTGTTGTTTGGTGCCAGTCGGATTACCGGAATTGCATCGGCGTTGGGTGGGAGCATTAAGTCATTCCGCACCGCCATCAAAGACGATGACAAACCGGCCGAGACCAAGGAAGAACCCAAGCCGTAAGTTGGTTGGTATGGCGGCGGGGCCGTCTGTTCGGTGCCTTTTATGCCAGCGCCGTCTGCGCTGGCATTTTTATCGAAATATGTGGTGGGTATGTCGGGTGACTTTTACGATCAAGCAACCATCTTCCTGCAGGCCGGGACCGGTGGCGATGGAATGGCGACAATGCGTCGCGAGAAGTATGTGCCACACGGTGGCCCTGATGGCGGCGATGGTGGCCGCGGTGGTCATATCTATTTGTTGGCGGATGCAAGCATCAACACGCTGTTGCAATTCCGTGAAAAAAACCGCTTCGAAGCATTTTCCGGGAGTAATGGTGGCACGGCCCGCCGGCATGGTGCCGATGGGCACGATGTAACCATCAAAGTTCCCCCTGGCACCCAAGTACAGGCCATCATTGATGGAGTGTCGTGTACCGTCGACTTAGTGGCGCATGGCCAACGCTTGTTGGCATCGCGTGGTGGCAAAGGTGGCTTGGGGAATTTGCACTTTACAACGTCCACCAATCAAGCCCCCCGTATCGCCGAACTTGGTGAGCCAGGCCAAAAACTTGAGATAAATCTCGAGTTAAAGCTGCTTGCCGATGTTGGTTTGGTCGGCTTCCCCAATGCGGGTAAATCGTCATTGATTGCCGCCATGAGTGCCGCCCGCCCCAAAATCGCCGCCTACCCCTTTACAACCCTGAAGCCCAATTTGGGTGTGGTGTCGTATGGCGAAGAAACCTTTGTCGTGGCTGACATTCCTGGGTTAGTGGAAGGTGCCCACCGCGGTGTGGGTTTGGGGCATAGTTTTTTGCGACACGTCGAACGGACCCGCGTATTGCTCCACGTCATCGACGTGGCAGCGGTCGATGGCCGTGATCCATGGCAAGATTACTGCAAAATCAATGAAGAATTGCGTTTGTATCGCCCTGAATTAGCCGAACGCCCACAACTAATTGTGCTCAATAAATGTGATCTTCCCGATGCAGCAATTTTCATCGAAGAATACAAAGCGCGATTTGTGGCCGAAGGCCGCGAAGTCTTTGAAATTTCGGCGGCGACCCGCACCGGTGTCGAGCCATTGATTCGCAAGGCTGCGTTAATTCTCGACGCCAATCCCCTCGATTTCGACCGCACACCGCGGGTCGAAACCTTGGAATGGCCGGTATCAACCGAGCTCGATTATCGCTTTACGGTAGAAGCGGTGACCCATGGGTGGCGGGTGCGTGGGCGCCGGATTGAGCGCCTCGTGTCGATGACCAATTTTGCCCAGTCTGAATCACTCGGACGCTTGCAACGGGTACTCGAAGCGACAGGGATTAGTACTGAGTTGCTCAAACAAGGCATCGAAATTGGGCAAACCGTCTATATCGAAAAAGCCTCGCTGGTGTGGACAGAGGATTATGTGCCATAGGCGTGGCATATGATGGGCTAATATGAAGGAGCCCGGCGTGGTACAACCATCACCTGCAATCAAATCACTTCCGACGATATTCAAAAATGCGTCGTGGATGTTGTTTTTTGCCCTTGATAGTGTCGTCATTTTGGCGAGTATGGGCATGGCGTATGCATTGCGTTATCTTGTAGTGTGGCCTGGGGTGGTGGGGGCGCTAGTGCGCGAGGTGCCGAGCGAGTTTTACGTCTCGTGGAGCGCCTTTGCGCCAATTGGCGTGCTCTTGCTCTTGTTGGTACAAGTCCAATTTGCCATCCGTGGCATGTATCGCTTGCCGACCAATGCTGGCTTAACAGCGAATCTCCGGATTATTTTTAATAGTACGACGACTGCGGCGGCCTTGCTGGTCATCGTGGTCTTTTCGTATCGTCCGCTCTATTACTCACGCTTGGTGATTGCCTTTGCTTTTGTGTTGGTGATGGTGTCGCTCAGTATGGTGCGCTTGATTATCGTGTTGGTGCGTCGTTTGCGCTGGTCGCGGGGAATTGACCGCGAACGCTATCTCGTCATCGGTGACAGTGACATTAGTCATTCGGTAATGGCGGGGGTCGTCGCCCGCCCCCATCTGGGCTATGCCTTGGTTGGCTATGTGGCTGACCGTGAAGATAGTGGGCACGAAAACTCAGCCCAACCCCTGCACTTTCATCATTTGGGCATTATTGCAGGACTCGCAGAGGTATTGCGTGACCATTCCGTTGATCATGTAATTATTGCGCTGCCGTTTTTTGAACATCATCGCTTACCGCAAATCATCGATACCTGTCGCCATGCCAACGTCGATTTTCGCATGGTTCCCGATTTATTTGAACTGAGTTTTGATCGGGTCGATATCGGTGAATTTGATGGACTGCCATTGATTGGTTTGCGTGATGTCTCGATTCAAGGCTTCAATATGATTATGAAGCGAGCCTTGGATGTGGTATTGACGATTGTGGTTAGTCCACTCGTGTTGTTGTTGTCTGCAATTATTGCTATCGCCATCAAAATCGACTCACCCGGGTCGATTGTCTTTGCGCAAACGCGGGTGGGCATCAATGGGCGCCACTTCAAGGTCTATAAATTCCGGACCATGGTCGAAGACGCTGAGGCTCGCAAAGCCGAACTCATCACCCAAAACGAAGCCGATGGCCCGATTTTCAAAATCCGCAACGACCCTCGTCGTACGCGGGTGGGCCAATTGTTGCGCCGCACCAGCCTCGATGAATTGCCGCAGTTGTGGAATATTGTCCGCGGCGAAATGAGCTGGGTGGGGCCGCGCCCTGCTACCCCCGACGAAGTCGCCCGCTATCAAGCGTGGCATTTGCGCCGCTTGGCCGCCAAACCAGGCTTGACTGGATTGTGGCAAGTGTCAGGGCGGAGTGACACTACGTTCGAAGAAATGGTGCGCCTCGATATTTATTACGTCGAACATTGGTCGTTGCTGATGGATTTGCGCATTGTGGCGCAGACAATTCCCACGGTGTTGTCGGGACGAGGAGCCTATTAGGCAGCACGCTCATCGGGCATACTGTCTGTGAAATATCGCAGTTGACATAAAGGTTAAATATAATGCGTGTATTAATTACCGGTGGTGCGGGATTTCTCGGTTCACATTTAAGCGAACGCTTTTTGGCCGAGGGACATACCGTGATTGCCATGGACAACTTGATTACGGGCAGTGCCGATAACATTGGGCATTTGTTTGGTCACGAACGCTTCCGGTTTATGAAGCACGATGTGACAGACTACATTTATATCGATGGGCCACTCGATGCCGTGTTGCATTTCGCCTCACCCGCCTCGCCGGTTGATTACCTCGAATTGCCCATTCAAACCCTCAAAGTAGGGGCGCTTGGCACGCACAAAGTGCTTGGGCTTGCCAAAGAAAAAAAAGCCCGCTTTTTGTTGGCATCGACGTCGGAAGTCTACGGCGATCCGCAAATTCACCCCCAATCTGAAGGGTATTACGGTCACGTCAACCCGATTGGTCCACGGGGTGTGTATGACGAAGCCAAGCGCTTCGCCGAAGCGATGGCGATGGCCTATCACCGCACCCATGGCGTCGAAACTCGCATCGTGCGGATTTTTAACACCTACGGACCCCGCATGCGCCTACGTGATGGTCGGGTGGTGCCCAACTTCATCCAACAAGCGTTGCGGGGTGAGCCATTGACCGTGTATGGTGATGGTAGTCAAACCCGTTCATTCCAATATGTCGATGATTTGGTCGAAGGGGTCTATCGCCTGCTCCAGAGTGACTTTGTCGAGCCCATAAATATCGGTAATCCGCAGGAACGTACGATCGAAGAATTTGCCCAAATTATCAATGAATTGACGGGGAATGCGGCGGGAATTATCCGCAAAGATTTGCGTACCAAAGATGACCCACAGGTGCGCCAACCCGACATTACCCGGGCGCGGACTATTCTCGGTTGGGAGCCACAGGTGTCGGTGCAAGAAGGGTTGCAACGCACCATTCCATGGTTCCGTAGTCAACTGCAACAATTGGGGGAATTGGCATGATTAATGCATCGGCCTGGCAGCGTGTGCTATGGCAGACGCCCCTCATCATGTGGGGTGTGATTTATGCCATCGTTGCCGTGCCGATGCAAGATTATCTGATGCTGGCGGGATATAGTCATTCGCAGCTTGCCACGGTGGTCCTCGTAGCAACCTTGGTGTTGACGTGGCAGTTGCGTCGGTGGCAGGTTTGGCCAATAGACGAAACGACGCCGGCGCGGGTAATGATGCTCGTGGCGCTTTGTCTCGCAAGTGGCTTTGCGCCGGCTGGTTGGCGCACCGGCGTCGACGAAATCCGGCGCTGGGGCTTGGCAGTGCTGGTTGGTTACCTGGTCTATGTGGTGCCACGCCGCTGGCAGGATGTGGCGGTATTGGTGGTAGCATTAATCCTTGCGCCACTGGGGGAAGCCATCTTTGCGTTGGTGCAAAGTGTACGTGGGATTGGCCCAGCGGCCTTCCAGATTGCCAATTCGCCATTTACTCGCGCCTTTGGCACTATTGGGCAGCCCAATTCCTTTGCCGGCTATCTCAATGGTGCCTGGCCATTGGTATTGTGCCTGGCGTTGGTAGCGTGGCAACGGCAGAGCCGCTGGGTATGGCCATTGCTAGGGGCATTGGGATTGATTGGCGCGGCGTTACTGTTGTCGTTTTCACGGGGAGCCTGGATCGGCGCGGTGGCGGGATTGTTGGTGATTCTCTGGTTGGTGGGGGGCTGGTGGCGCCGGGGTGTGGCGCTGATTGTCGTGGTGGCGGCGTTTGTGTTGGCGGGGGGCTGGCAGTATATTCCCGCACCATTTGGCACCCGCCTCGGCAGTGCTACGCAGATTTTTAGTGCACCAGACATAATGCGTGACGAAGCCCAACAACGCCCGACGGTATATGCGGCGGTCGAACGCGCTGCTCAGTTCAAGGCCGGGGTGGCGATGTGGCAGCGCTCACCATTGTTGGGGATTGGGCCAGGGAGTTATACGCGGGTTTATCCGGAATTTGCGCGGATGGGTTGGTTGATTTCACGGGGACATGCCCACAATGCCTATGTGCAAATCGCTGCCGAGCAAGGAATTTTGGGATTATTGGCCTACCTCGGTTTGTGGCTAATGCAATGGCGGCGGGCATGGCGCACGACGCACGTAGGTGGCGTGGCGCATTGGGTGGCAATCGCCGCCTGTGGTACGATGGCTGCAGTTGCGGTGCATGAGTGCTTTGAATATCTGCAGGTGAATTATTTGCCGCTCCATACGGCGGCGGTGGTGGCGTTGGCGGGCGTGGCGATGCGTTTCGCTCCCACCGTGCGGGAGGAACAAGTATGACCTATTTGGTCACTGGTGGGGCTGGTTTTATTGGTAGCCATGTCGTTGATGCGTTACTCGCACGGGGCGAACAAGTGGTGGCGTTTGATAATTTCAACGATTACTATACCCCCGACCGCAAACGTCGGCATTTAGTTGCCGCCCACACCAATCCTAATTTTACGTTGGTCGCAGGCGATATCCGCGATACTGATGCGTTAGCACACCTATTTGCTACCCACAAACCCACCCACGTGGCGCATTTGGCCGCCATGGCTGGTCCGCGCTATTCGGTACAACACCCCTTGCTCTACGAAGAAGTCAATGTGCGTGGCACCATGCACATCCTTGATTTGGCGCGACGTCATGCCGTCAAAGGCCTGATTATTGCTTCGACGTCGTCGGTATACGGAGCATTGCCAACCCCGTGGGATGAATCCCAGACTGCCGATCGCCCGTTGTCGCCCTATGCTGCCACTAAGCGGGCTGCGGAGATCCTGGCATATACCTACCACTATCAATATGGCGTACCCACCCGGGTATTGCGCTTTTTTACGGTGTATGGTCCGCGTGGTCGCCCCGATATGACCCCGAGCTTGTTTGTTGACAAAATGCGTCAAGGCGCCCCGATTACCTTGTTTAACGGTGGGGTAGGGGTGTATCGCGACTGGACATATGTCAGCGACATCGTAGCGGGGGTCCTGGCTGCGTTAACTTGTGATTTGCCCTTTGAAGTCTTTAATTTGGGCAATTCTGACCCTGTCGAATTGATTGAATTTGTGCGGGTGCTCGAGCAGATTACTGGCTTGACCGCCCAAATCGAATCGCAACCACTTCCTGCCGCTGATCCGCCGCGCACCTTTGCGCGCATCGACCGTGCCCAGACGTTGCTGGGTTTTCAACCGCAAACGCCACTCGCTCGCGGGTTGGCCCAATATTGGGAATGGTATCGCCGTGAATATGGATGCTAAAAACAACACCAGTGAGCGTGGATTTTCGTTGGTCGATGCCTTGCGCCGCCCCCGTACCTGGGTGTCGTTTGGGCTAGCCGCCGCCTTGATTTTTTTCGTCTTTCGGAGTCTCGATGTCAGCGTGGCAGACACCTGGGCGACCATGCGAGAAACCGATGTCAAGTATTTGTTTGTGGCGTTGGGAGTCTTTTATTTGACCTTTCCGTTGCGGGCCTTACGCTGGCGCATGCTCCTCGAAAATGCAGAGATTGCCCCTAAAGCCGCCCGGGCGAGTTGGGCCTCATTGCCGGCCTTGATGGAATATATCTACCTGTCATGGTTTGTCAATTGTGTGGTCCCCGCCAAATTAGGTGATGTCTATCGTGGCTATTTACTCAAACACAACGGTGATGTGTCGTTTTCGGCCACTGTTGGGACGGTGTTTGCCGAGCGGTTGCTCGACATGTTGGGCTTGTTTACTTTTTTGATGATTTCGGGGATGGCGTTGTTTGGCACGCATGTGCCCCCCGAAATGCAATGGTTGTTTTGGGTGGGGGCAGGGCTGGTGGCGGTGATTGTTGTACTGCTGTTGAGCCTGCGCTGGTTGGGGCCAATCGCGCAACGCTACATTCCGGTACGCTTCCAAGAGCGCTATACGCAGTTTTCAGCTACCGCGTTACAATCATTCAATCCCCAAATTTTGCCGGGCTTGATTGGGCTGACGTTGGTGATTTGGTTGCTCGAAGGGTGCCGACTCTACTTCGTGATTGTGTCGATGCATAATCTCGGGTTGTCGTTGCCGTTGTCGTTGGTGATTTTTGTGTCGCTGGCCTCTTCGTTGCTGACGGTGGTGCCCTTTACGCCAGCAGGGTTGGGGTTGGTCGAAGGTGCGGTCACGGCGGTGCTGGTAACGATGGTGCATGTGACCCGTCATGTGGCGTTGGCGGTCACGTTACTCGACCGC
Source organism: Roseiflexaceae bacterium (assembly GCA_947450095.1). GTDB lineage: Bacteria > Chloroflexota > Chloroflexia > Chloroflexales > Roseiflexaceae > UBA965. The sequence goes on along the minus strand of CANFUF010000071.1, from coordinate 526 downwards.
TTGATTAATTTCTGGAGCATCATTATTTTCGGGACGATTTTGTATGTTGTGAGTAAGCGGCGATGACGGTGCGTGTGGCCATTGATTATACGGCAGGGGCCTGGCAAGGTGCTGGGATTGGGCGCTATACCCGCGAATTAATTCGTGCGGTGTTGTTGGCTGCGCCGGCAGAGTATCGATTCGTGCTCTGTTATGCGTCAGGGTGGCCTGGCCAAAAACCACCCTACCACACTGATATTGCCGAATTGGTGGCATTGCGGGCTGGTACGACGACGTTGGCGATTCCCTTGCCGCCCCGCCGGCTGACGCAGTTTTGGCATCGCCTCAAGGTGCCATTGCGCATCGAATGGCTGACGGGGGCGATTGATCTGGTGCATGCGCCGGATTTTGTGTTGCCACCCACGGGTAAACCGGGCATCGTCACCATCCACGATTTGTCGTATCTCGTGCATCCCGAATGCGCCGTGCCAGGGGTGGCGCGCTATCTGACCGACGCGGTGCCGCCGTCACTTGCCAGCGCCAGTGC
>CANFUF010000070.1 GCA_947450095.1 Roseiflexaceae bacterium | reverse complement strand
GTCGAGTTGACCGCGTTCCGCTATGCTAAAATGATGGTACCCCATTGATGACTCCTGTGTAAGTGTTGTCTGGTAACTTCATTTTACACGTGTTGTCAGTGGGGATTCATTTCCGTTTTAGCTGTCGCACTTCATATTACAATCCGCCTAATATAAACGCAACGATATTTGCATATCGCGTAGAATTATTCATTTCTGCTATCAGTGGTATAGCTGTGGCTATTTATTTTATATTTGTTTAATTATTTACTTTTAAAAAATTATTTCATATTTTTTTTAAATAAAATAATGCATATCATCAATCATAATCTTTATTAAATTACTATTTTTTATATAAATTCATGATTATACTGCATTATTCGTTTTTCATTATTTCCTCATCAAAAATCAAATCAATATTCTCTCCTACGCAATAGCGTATAGTATAATGAAGTCGAGGTTTTTTTGATAAAGGATAGTATCGTGAAAAAGCTCCTATTCGTACTGTGTCTCGGCGTTTTGGTTGCCTGTGGAGCAACTGCCAAGCCCGCCAGCAACGGTGGTGACACCGCTGCCACTGCAGCCCCTGATGCGCCCGCAGCCACCGCTGCCCCCGCCGCACAAGCATTACCCCCGCACATGGCCAATATCAAGGGCGAAGCCTTTGATGGTGATGTCCCGATCTCGATGAAGGTCGGCGAAACCTATGTCTTTACCGGCGACTCTAAGGGCTGGCAAGTAGCCACCATCAACCCCGAGTTGGTCGAAGTCAAACAAGGTGGCACACAAGATACCTACGAAACCAACCCCGGATTCGTTGCCCTAGCCGCTGGCAAAGCAGTGATCACCGTCACCAGCCCCGCCAACACGATTCTCACCGTCATGGTCACCATCGAATAAACTCAATCGAGGTATTCACCCCGTGGCGTATTGTGCCACGGGGTGTTTTTATGCCTCAACTCGATGTACCCACGATTAGCCTATGCCAGGTACTGGTTCCCAAGAGCGCATATTTTCACAGTAGAATATAGGCAATGACGCATACGAGATGTGCATGGCAATCGCAATGAAGGGATACCACATGCAACGCAAGCCGATTCGCATCCATGGCATACCGATGGATTTAGGGCAACGGCGCCGTGGGGTTGACATGGGGCCAAGTGCCATCCGCTATGCCGGATTACCCGAACGCCTCACTGCCCTTGGGTGGCAGGTACGCGACCACGGCAACATCCATGTACCAGATCATCAACAACTCGATGCTCAAACTGATATTCCCAACGCCCATAATAGTGCAGCGGTAGCGCTCGTGGCACACGCAAGTTTTACGGCAATGCAGGCCGCCATCCACGACAATCAGATTGCCATATTCCTCGGTGGTGACCATAGCTGTGCCATCGGCACGGTGGCAGGGGCGCATACCCGCCCAGAACAGCTTGGGGTGATTTGGGTCGATGCGCATGCCGACTTCAATACCCCACAGACCAGTCCTTCGGGGAATGTACACGGGATGGTCGTGAGTGCAGCGATGGGGTTATGTCCCGCTCCACTCAAAATCGGTACGACATTTATCCAAGCACACCAAATCGTCATGATTGCCATCCGTGATCTTGACCCTGCCGAACGGATTGCATTGCGCGCCAGTGGAATTCTCGTTATTACCATGCGTGACATCGATGAACAAGGCATGGCGACGATGCTACGCCACGCCCTGCAGCATCTCCAGGCTGCTGGGGCAATCCATGTCAGTTTTGACATGGATGCCCTTGACCCGAGTATTGCCCCTGGGGTTGGCACCCCGGTCAGTGGCGGGCTGAGTATCCGCGAAGCACATTTGATTATGGAAACATTGTGCGATGACGGCCGGGTGCAATCACTCGACCTCGTTGAGGTAAACCCTATCCTTGATCAATTTAACCACACCGCTACCTTAGCAGTCGATTTAACGGCGAGTTTATTTGGACAACGAATTTTATAAATCAGGCATCACTATACACTACAGCCACTATCCTGCAATAATAGAATAGTGGCTGTGGTGTATGAAAAACTACCTAAGTTAATTTTGATTATTCTCGGTATGCTCTTGATACATATATCCTTTGCCATATACCGTCACAATATAAATTGGCTTGTTAGGATTTGGTTCGATTTTGTTGCGAATATTGCTAATATGCACGTCAATAGCCCGTCCAATGCTAAATTGTTCGCCAAACATCAATGCAGTTAATTCTTTGCGACTAAATACGCGACCCGGTGCCGTCATCATTGTCGAAATAATCGCAAATTCCATTGGAGTCACTTCAATCACCTGACCATTTACCAACACACTTCGATTACCGGCATCGAGTTGTAAATAGGGTGTACTAATTGATTGGCGCGTTGAACTTATGCGACGGAGAATCGCCGTAATCCGAGCGTCGAGTTCAAGCAAATTCGTCGGCTTATACAAATAATCATCCGCACCCATTTGCAACGCATGAATTTTTTCGTATTCATCACGCCGTGCCGAAATAATCACCACGGGCACATTTGATCGTTGCCGTAATTGTTGGATAAAACTCACACTGTTGATCCGTGGTGAAGTCATTCCCAATACAACACAGTCGTATTTGGTCAACATATTCATACGTAATGCATTATCACTATCTCCCGCAACCGATACATCATACAATCGTTGTGTAAAGTATTCGGTAATTTGATTACGCAAGTTCGCATTATCCTCAATGACCAAAATACGATATTTCATCATGGGAGCATTTAATATCACAGCTGTCATTGTAATCACCTTGTAACTCATCCATATATCTACTTGCCTATATAATAACATTTTTTATACAATAAATATACGTTTAATCAATTTCATACATTTTCACTCAAAAAATAAACTATAAATAAATAATCAGTTTTTAATTATTAGCATATTACCCCTATAAGTTAATATACCATTACAATCATTAATAATATGATATTTTACTTAATTATTTTTATTTAAATTTAAAAAAATTAAACTAAACGTTGATTTTTACATAGTCAGTTTCGCAAAATGCCAACGAAAACCTTACATTTAAGGCACAATATATAGAATTTCTACGCTAGATAACGACCGAATTCCTCGTTTAATGGGTCAGCGCACGGAATAAGCACTGATTAGTCTTCACGAAATTTATAGCCGATACCATATACGGTGACGATAAAGGGCGGTTTCGTGCTATCAAATTCGATTTTAGTACGGAGGTTGCGAATATGGACATCAATAGTGCGGTCAGAGACATATTCACCAACAAATATCGTATCAAAGATATTACGGCGACTATAGACATGCCCTGGATTTGACATTAAGAGTGACAAAATTGCAAACTCAGTAGGTGTCAGCATGATTTTGGAGTGATTGATTGTGGCGGTACGACTCCCACTATCGAGACGAATTAATTGATTAGGCACAATGGTCATGATGTTCGACACACGCCGAATCACGGCATAAATACGCGCAGTGAGTTCTTTCATTTTGACTGGTTTGGTCATGTAGTCATCGGCGCCCATTGCGAGCACATTAACGGTGTCTGTTTCGTCTACTTTGGCAGAAACGACAATAATAGGAATATTTGAGCGGGTGCGTAATTTTTGAATAAATGTTTCGCCATCCATTTTGGGCATCATGAGGTCCAACACAATACAATCAAAATCATATATTAAACATAATTGAAATGCTTCTTGGCCATCACCAGCACATCTGACCTCGAGCTGTTGTTGACTCAAATATTCACTAATGGTTTCGCGTAAGCTAATCCGATCATCCACGACCAATACACGATACATATAATTTCCATTCTCAGTTACAGTCAAAAAATCAATACCTATATCTATTAATCATAACTATAAACCAAAATAAACCAAAAAAATCGCATATTAATATTAAGAAAGAATAGGCACTATTTACAAAAAAACAGACGGTGCACTTCATCTCGATGAAGCGCACCATCTGTTGTACACCGACACACAAAAAGCCAGTACATGGAGCCGGGTGATTACTCAGTTACCTTGAATGGAATAAGATCGCCTTGGATGACGCCGTCAATATACAATTCAGCTTCATAATCACCTGCGGGTAACACATACGTTGGACCAATATCAATTGGGATCGCCACAGTGGTTGCACCGTCATTTGCACCACTCCAAACTCCTACGTAGCGCAACGACGCATCTTCATTCCCATCAAGATAAAAACGCACTAATACATGGGCATTCGTGGCAATATTCTGGGCATTCATATGCAAGACTAATGGATTTTGGGCTAAATCGTCTGCCCGAAACGTATTATTGGCAGTAAAGGCGTTGTTCGCATCTATGGCACCAATTTCGATATCAGTGGCCTGCGCAGTACTTGGTTTGATATTGTATTCGAGCGTGATGGCCGTTGATCGCAGTTGGTGGATAGCATCTTGGGCAAGCGAAATAGTCTCTGGGGAGATTTTTACTGCTGGGAAGCTACTATCAGGGTTGTTTTGACCAGCCAAGATGACATCTTCAATGACATCAGTCATATCATTCATCATCACCCACAATTGATCATCAGGTTCATCGCCTTTGGCACGAATCATTGTCACTTGATCACGCATTTGTTTATCCAACGATGCAAGATCAGTTGTGGCATCTTTAGTATCATCACGTGCTAATTGGACAGCGATTTGTTGCCCCAACGCCGGGATGCTGTGTGGTTCACGGGCAAGCCAACCGTTCGTTGCCGTCTCAGCTTCTCCAAAATGCCCTTGAAGCATCATGATATAGCCTTCGAGGTTATCAATGCTTGGTTGGTCATAGCCATATTTACGGGCGTTAGCAAGACTCTCTAATGCCTCGGGGTATTTGTCGTGCTCATACAATAGCCAGGCTTGTTCAAAATATGCATCAGCATAGTCTGATTTTTGCTTGATTGCATCGGCGTAGCCCGTTAATGCACCCGCATAATCACCTTCATAGGCGAGGTCATAGGCTTTGGTATAGGCGTCAATAGCGGCGACATTCAACGTCGGCACTGGCTCTAAGTACGTCGTCAATACCCAACCCGTCGTAATAATCGTAATAATCATGGCCATAGTCAGCACCATCGCCCGGGGGATGTTATGCATGACCGCACCGAGACCCAGCAAGGCCAATACGAGTGCGATAAGAGTCAGATGTACGATGTACGTATTAGCTTTGCTATCCCAGCCTTCGTCCATCGGCGCATATGCCGCGCGGAATTGCTCGGCACGAATCGCATCACTCAGATAGGTATCAACTTCGTAATGGCTGATAGCCTGATCACCAAGTTTATCGTAGGGTGGTTGTAATATCGGTGAAGCCAAATTCAGTGACGTATGCAGTAATTCCATTTTTTGGGCAACGTCCACTTCGCCATTTTGACTGGCAAGATCTCGTTGTTGGATGATAAGATCACGCATACGCTCAATTGTGCCGGTGTCAAAGGCTGATTGTGTTTCACCAGCACTGCGAATGCGCATTGCTTCGATGGCATAACGCTGTGTTTCGGCACGATATTGGGTATTGAGGTTGCTCGCATGCACTTGGAGCATACCAATAAGTGCCGCATAAATCGTCATAATGGCAATCGTCACGCCAATCCATGGGTCGAGTTGATTGACCCGATCAATTATTCGTTGCATCATATCAGTCGCCCTGCCTCAATCATTACCGTAAGTACCACACCAACAAGCGATGCCACGACACCAAACAATGCCAATCCAAAATTCATTTGTGGTGATTCAATCAGTTCACTACACGATACAACCAAGATAATCACAGCATACAACACCAAAATCACCACGAGTTGATCAGTTTTGTTGCGGCTTGCTTGTGAATCTGCATAAATCGCACTTGCATCGACATTGTGCCTGCCCACAAATTTTGCATAGCTCGAACGATAATCAGCAGTGCGGTTAAATGCACCACTATGATTGATAAAACGCTGTGGGAAATAATCTTTGGCGATACTGCCCGGGATGGTATCAAGCGTACTTTGCTGTAAATACAATTCCTTGACGGTACTATCTTGACTTGCATTGGATTGAAACAACGCAATATCACGCGCATTCATCGATGTCACATAATCCGTGTATGCCCGCAAATGATCGCTAACACTATTTGCCGCTCGAATCCGGGCACTCGAATCAGTAATCAAGGCATGAATAGCTGCATTTAACGCGTCACCCATACTGTCGTCAACTACAGACATGCGCCACGCCGTAAATGCGCCGCTGGCAGTCGCACATAATAGCGCCACTGCAATCCAAATTTTGGCGAATGAATCAGTCACACTATTGCCTTTCTTTGTCCGTGTATTTATGGATATATATATATCGCCCCAACATTATCCCATGTTGAGGCGATATGAACAACCCTATGTTCCGATTCTAACAATGTGTACTGTTATGGGGCAACCGTTGGTGTCAAATCAATCACTTGGGAATTTAGTTGTTGCATCATTTGCCCAGCAGCATAGTTGGTATATACCCCACCAATCAAACCCGCTACACTCAGCACGGTCCAAATGATTGCGATAATCCGCCATCCACCAGTGAGATTCTTCAAATCAATAAATATCATTACGTACGGGAAAAAAAACCATCCAGCGATGCGTAAACAACCCATTGCGATTCTCCTTGCTTATAGCACAAATGTGCGTTAGTGCACTCGTTTACTATATAATTATTTTTTCTTTTTGTCAATAATTTATTTTGCATATACAAATAATTAATGCATACAAATATGATTTTAGACTTTTTAAAAATCAATTAAACGATAATATATATTAATAGCTATATTTTTGTAGTTTTTATTAAAAATTATATTTTACACGATACAAAAAATTAACGTATTTGCAAATTATTACAGTTATTCAACACCTAGGTTTAATTCGCACGAAAAGATCTCACGGTAGCTACACGCAAAAGACAGCGTATGACGGGTTGGGATAACGCAGGGTATTATCACTGCGCCACAAAAGCAATGGTATAATCAAATCAATTACAGAAAGAGGGGCAAATCATGCGTACCTGTGGCGTATTTGGCGCAGTTGTGCTTGCAATTATCATGGTGCCACTGCTCGTATTCGCAATATTGTTTAATGGTTTTTCGCAAACGGTGTTAAGTGCTCCGAGTTTTATTGCGAAGCTCAATCCAGCGAATCTGCAGAGTCAATTCAACGAGGCGTTACCCTATTTAATGGTGACCGCACTTGAAAATCCAGATACCGCAGACAGCAAGCGATTATTCACGACATTATTCCCAGACCCTACCGTGCAAACAGTGGCAAGTACGGCGTTGCCGAAACTCATAGCTGAGATGAATGGAGATTATTCTGCGACGGCTCAGCACAAAGTCATGGACGCGAAACTCGAACCGTTGCTCACCACAATGATTGACACAGCGCCAGCGTGTAGCGCGAGTCAAGAATCAACGATTTCGATTGCACTCAACGGCAAACGTGCCTTGGGTGAAACACTCTGCAATCCCCAAGATCTCGCAGTACGCAGTGAATTAACCAGCTATTTTGCAACGCAACTGCGTGATGCCTTAAGCGGGAAAACACTCTTAGATAACCCCAAGAATCCCACCACAACGGCAACGATGGCAGATGTCACCACTACGATTACGTCGCTCAAAGTTGCAGCCACGCAAAGTTTGACGGTGCCAGCGATTTTGTTGGTGCTGATTATTGCACTAGCCGTACGTTCGCTTCGCGAATTATTTGGCTGGCTAGGAGCGTTGTTGAGTGTCAGTGGGTTATTAGGCTTACCGATTGCGTTTCTCAATAAATCATTGATTACACTTGATCTCCATGCGCTAGTGATGCGTGATGCACCACAACAAGCTGGGATTATTTTACCGTTTTTGACCATTTTTGAAGATGCGGTGTTTGGCGAATATGTGCGTTGGATTACCACCGCATATGCAACAGTACTCGGGGTAGGAATCATCCTTGTGATTATCGCGTTGACACTCCGGCGTCGGACTAAGCCATTAAACACCGCACTCGCGCCCATGCCGGGGACACCCAATGCGGTAATTGCAGGGAATGATGGCACCACGGCGCAAGTCGCAGTAGAAGTTGATACGGCTGAGATTCCGATTGGGCATGTGACCAAGCCCCTCAGTACCGAAGAAGCATCAGCCACAACTGATGCCCACAAATTTTAGATTTACACCGGATTTAACTAGTGGGGGAATTATCGCCATTGGGAATTGCGAGCGGTGGGAGATCGGCGAGGGATGTCAACCCAAATTGTCGTAGAAACTGCTCGCTTGTGCCAAACAACACCGGTCGACCAACGCTATCCATGCGACCAACTTCTACCACCAATTCACGTACCTGGAGCTGACGGACCAAGGTGCTACAATCGACGCCACGGATAGCTTCGATTTGGGCCCGGGTAATCGGCTGGCGATAGGCAATAATGGTCAACACTTCGGATGCGGCATTAGTCAGTTTGGTGGTTCCACTTTGGCCAAGCATGCGGCGCAGCACCGGCGCTGCCACCACTGCAGATACGAGTTGCGCCCGTTGATCATGGAGCAACAGGCTGATACCACGCCCGCGCAATTGTTGCGCGAGGCGTGGTAATGCGTCGTGGACTGCCTGTGGCGGTACATCGAGCCATTCGACGAGTTGGGCAATGGGGACAGGGTCACCCGCCACAAACAACACGGCTTCAATAATCGCTTCGAGGCTTAGTTGGGGATTGCCCGCGTCACTCATGCATCACCTAGAATAATCTGCAATTCACGGGGGAATGACGTCATGGTAGTGGCACCATCGGCAGTACGGACGAGCATGTCTTCGATGCGCACACCGAATTCGCCTGGCAAATAAATCCCTGGTTCGACCGTAAATGTCATCCCTGGATTAATCACATTCATATCACCACCCACCATAAATGGGGGTTCGTGAATATCGATTCCTAAGCCATGCCCGGTGCGGTGAATAAAGGCATCACCAAAACCAGCGGCCACGATTACGGCGCGCGCCGCCCGGTCGACGCTATCGCCAGTGGCACCCGGCAAGGCAGCCGCGGCGCGACCAGCAGCATTGGCGGCCAGCACGGTGTCGTAGACCAATTTGGCCCGTGGTGACGGCGTACCCACGGCAATCGTACGGGTAATGTCTGATACATAGCCATCGACAATCGCACCACCATCGATAACCACCAAATCCCCTGCTTGGAGGGGACGCGTGCCGTTGGTATGATGCGGGCTGGCACCATTAGGGCCAGCACCCACAGCCAGATCAAAAGAAGGAACACTGCCTGCGGCGCGGATAGCTTTTTCCCATAACTCGGCAACTTGGAGCTCATTCATACCAGGACGGATGGCGGCAATAGCCTGGGCGAGGGAAGTTTCGGCGACGGTAATTGCCCGTTGCATGGCGGCAAGTTCGTCGGCGGTTTTGTGCATCCGCAGTTGGGCAATCAGGGGGTCCGCATTGACGATGGTGGCGGTAGGGAGGGCCGCTTCGATGGCACGCAATTCAAATACCCGCATCACCACATGCTCGACGGCAATGGTGCCACCCGTAATCCCGAGAGTAGCGAACGCAGTTGCGACGGCGTGTGCCGGACCGGTATCGTCGTCCCAGCCATAAACCGTCAAAGGGAATTCGGCTTGCGCTTGAGCGCGAGGAGCTTCCATGGTAGGCAATACAATGGCAGGAGTGCCGTTTAAGGGAACAATCAGACAAGCCAAACGGAGTTTGGTCGAAAAACCGATACCACTCAAATAGCGTAAATTACTACCAGGGACAAACACGGCGACATCAATCTGTTGTGCGGTCATGTGGGCACGCAATCGGGCTAAACGACTCATAGCGTTGGCTCCTCTTCATCTTCGGCATGGGTACGAAACACCACCCGGGCTTCGGCCCAACCGGCAATAATCGCGAAATCAAATTCACCGTGCAAATCGCTTTGCACCAAGGTACGCACCATTTGTTGCCCCATCCCACTCCCTTTATAGGGAGGGAGATGACTACTCCGCATCGGACCATCGTCACGAATCATAATCACACATGCATCAAGCTGTTGGCGCATATCGATTTGGACACTCCCTCCCACATGCGCCAACCCATGCGACAAGGCATTCATAATCAATTCATTGAGGACAATCGCCAATACCGTTGCTTGCCGCGAGGCCACCGGTAATGCATCACCAGTAATGACAAAGTGTACGGCAAATTGAGGATCCGTCATACTAACCACCGCATGATCGACAATTTGGCGCACAATAGCATCAACCGTGGTAATACCAATATCTTCGCGGCAGAGCAGGTTGTGCACGGCGGCGATGGCTTGAATGCGGGCCACACTATCACGCAAGGAGCCAGCAGCAGCGGATTCGCTGGGTAAGCGGCGCAATTGCATGGTGAGCAACGCCGATATGGTTTGCATGTTGTTGCGCACGCGGTGGTGCATTTCTTGGAGCATGACGGATTTGACAGCCAAGGCCCGTTGGCTTTCGTCAAACAACCGAGCGTTTTCGATGGCAATCGCAGCAGCATCAGCAAAGGCCGCAAGCAAGCGCACTTGTTCAAAATCAAAATAGTGTTCTTGGTTGGTATAGAGGCTAATCGCACCGAGGGGACGTTCGCCACGGACGCGTAACGGCGTGCAATAGAGTGAATAAAAGCCATCGTGGGCGGCGGTTTCGGCTAATTCAGGGAAGCGTGAATCTTTGAAGGCGTTGAGCACGGCTAATGGGCGACCATCGCGCACCGCCGCCCGAATCGATGCAGGGACCATGGCAGGTTCAGTGGGGGCACCATGGGTGGCAGCCAAGCGCAGGCTACCATCGGCATCCAAGCGAAAAATATCTGCCCGACTGACGTGACTCAATTCCACCGCCTTGTCGGCAATCAATTGAAGTAAATCATCGATGCGGAGTTGCTCGGCAATCCGCTTCGATACTTGTTGGAGTGAGGTTAATTCACGAATTTTGCGGTGCAGCTGGCTATCGGCTTGCTGATAAATTTGGGCATTGGTAATAAAAAACGCCAATTCACCCGCCACCGTTTCGACAAAATTCACTTCGCTTTCGTTGAAACGGCGTGGTTGGGCGGTTTGGACCGTCACCACCCCTTGGAGTTTGGGGGTACCAAGGTGGAATCGGCCATCACTAAACAATACGATAGGTACTGCCAACATCCCACGCATATGGGATGCAATCGGGGCACGGGTTACGCTCCCACGGAGGTCTTGTTGCATATCAGGAATCATCAAGGGGATTCCTTGTTGAGCGGCGGCGCCCACCACACCATCGCCCAGGCTCAGACGAATTTGACCAATGACCCCTGCATCAAACCCTGCCACTGCCCGCAATACTAATTCGTCGGCATCACGATCATAGAGATAGATGGCACAGGCATCAACGCTCCCGACATCAACCACCGTTTCAACGACTTGACGCATCGACGTATCGAGGTCAAGTGTCGAATTTGCCGCTGCAATAATACGATGAAGGCCACGTAATTCAGCCATACGCCGGAGCAATTCACCTTCACGTTCGGCATTGCGTTGCTCGGCGCAGGCTTCGCCATACGCAATCAAAAGATAGCGGCGCACGTCGGCAACGGGGAGGTTTGCCAGCACGGCTAACGCGGGGACTGCCGCATCAAGGACCGCACTATCACCATGAGCATCACACCAGCGAGACGCCACAACGCGCAATGCTTCGTAGCAGTCAGTGACATGGGTAGGGAAGAGTTCTACTGGGTTCATGGGGTTGCTCCGGTCACTGGTTGCCACAATACGGCATCCGCCCACACCCCACGATCACCGATCGCATCACGCATGGGCAATATGACATCACCACTCCCGTCAAATTGATAGGTACCCAAATCAACCCATTCATTGGCAACTGATTGCATATTGACTGCCACTTCGCTGATACCATTGTGATGGATAATTTGATAAAACACCCCGTCGCTATCAATTAAACCACTCAAGGCATAAGGAATATAGACGAGCACACGATACGTACCAGGATTAGGGATGACCGCATGCCAATGGCTCATGGCGAGTGGGACAAATGGGCGTGCACGCCACGGACGAATACGATCAGCCCCTCGTTGCGCAGCAGCAAACAATGACGTATTGCCGACCCCTGCATCAACGGATTTGAGCACTGTCCCGACAACATCAAAGTGCTGGGTATCACTACTATCGACCAACACACTTCCTGGTGCTGGTGGCGCACATGGTGAGGGACGATCGGCCCATAGCCAGACACTTTTGATGCCTGCAGGATGCGCCGCCCACGGATCGGGGGTACTACTACACCACCCATAGGGGTCAATGTCAACGCCTCGGTATTGGACACCAAAGTGCAAATGGGGACCTTTGGCACAACCTGTTTCACCGACGACGCCAATTTGATCACCTTGAGCAACAGTTTGACCGACATCGACAGTGATTTGTGACAAATGCCAATAGAGCGTACGCAAATCATGTCCGTGATCGATAATCACGGCACGTGTTTCGCAGTTGTCATCGGCAATACCCGCAAAAACCACCGTACCAGCGGCGGCAGCCAAGGCTGGGTCAGGCGGCGCAGCGGCATAATCCCAGCCATCGTGACCATTGTAGGCAAAGGCTATATCGGTTTCGCTATGGCCCCAATACGTCACAATCCCAGCCGGCATATTGCGGGTCAAAAACGGGCCACCATGATCAAAAAATGAAGAAATCGGAGTAATGTCTTTGAGGGGACGATGCAATATCACTGGGGGTGGTGGCACAACAGGCATATGTACGGGAAGCGCGCCAAACAAGCGTTCATACGTCGTATTAAATTGCCACAACGCCACATCAAGGCGGTCAGCACGAATGGTCGGTGCTAATAGCCGTGCCACCACATATTGGGCACTGCTCAAATATGCGGGTGCATCGGCATCACCATCCGCAAAATGCAATGGTGGTCGCGTTGGTAAATCACGGCGAGCATAAAACATTTCACGGGCAGCCCAGCGCATTTGGGCTCCAAATCCTGCAAATTTCCCATCTTCGCCGGCATAACCTACGGCCCACGTATAGCGTTCGTTGGATTGATTGGGTTGTGTCACGAGGTCAGCTTGGTATTCGATTAATGCAAGAATGATTTTGGGACTGACACTATAGTATAAGGTTTGCCCAATCAGTGCCTCACCAAACGCATAGCGGCGCCCACCCACATAGAGGGGCACATTCGCCAAATCGCCGCCAGCAGCAGCGACGTATGTTTGGATGGCCACACTATCAAAATTGGGGGCATAGACGAGTTCGTCCATACTCAAAAAGCGTCGTGCAGGGGTCGGTTGCGCAGTAGCGACAGGAGTTCCCACTGTGATAGTGGGAATTGCGGTGCCCACTGCCACAGTAGCGACAATAGGGACGGCAGTGGCAGTCGCCATGCCGTCCCTATTGACTTCTACCACGCGACCACGCACCAGCCACGCCACGCCTCCGCCCACGATCATGACAGCAACAATTGCCACCAACAACCAAGAGAGCGACAGTGCTTGGGACGAATGAGGGCGTTTACGCATGCCTATTGCTCGCTGATGGTAATCGACTCCATGGCTTCACCGGGGGTTGTTGCGGACTGCGGATCACGTAAGGGGATGCCTTTGACGATATCTTGACCGGCAGTGACCTCACCAAAAATCGTATATTGATTATCCAAATAGGTCGCAGGAGCCGTGGTAATAAAGAATTGTGAGCCATTGCCGTTGACATCATTACCGGGACGCGCCATGGCCACATACCCGGGCTTGTCAAACGATACATTGGCGGAGAATTCACCCTTGACGGTATAGCCAGGGCCACCCATGCCGGTTCCAGTCGGGTCACCACCTTGCGCCATGAAATCGGCAAGGACGCGGTGCCAGGTCAGCCCATTGTAATAGCCATCGCGGGCCAAAAAGACGAAGCTATTGACGGTTTCGGGAGCCAAGTCTGGCCGTAATTTAATCACGATATCGCCACGGGGAGTCTTGATGGTCGCAATGTAGGTTTTTTTGACGTCAATCGTCATCGGTGGGGCTGCAGGATATTGTTTGCCTGCGGCAGGAGCCGGGGCAGGCACTGCAGTGGGGGCTTCGGTGGCAGCAGGCACTGCCGCATCAACAGTCGCGGTAGCAATATTGACTTCCGTAGTGACGGCCATTTGGTCGGCGTTTTTGGGTGTAGCAGTGCCACTATTGAGCGACAACACCGAAATAATCAAGATACCGATAACCACTACCGCTGCCAACACTGCCGGCAAATTGCTTTTGGGCGTGCGCGGCGTTTGTTTCTGTTTTTGTGACACGAGAATACCCTTTTGCTAGTAACAACGAACACATACTTTTAATTATAACGTGAAATACCAACTAATGCGGTAAGCGTGCATGGCACGGCGACTGTATTAATCGCCCCTACGACTTCCTACTTCATACTTCCTACGTCCTCCTTCATCACAGGTATAATATAACGAGTAGGCAATATGCTCCACGGACAGCAGTGTGGTCGATGGAGCGGAGAAGTGACATTGATGGACGAACATGCACAAACGCATAGCCGCAAACTTGACCACGTACGGATTGTGCTTGACGAAAATGTCGCCGCCAAGGGCATAAGTACTGATTTTGACTGCTGGCGTATGCCCCATGAGGCATTGCCAGAACTCGATATGGCGGCCATCGATCTCCGCACTACTTTTTTGGGAAAATCATTGAACGCCCCACTCTTGATTAGTTCAATGACTGGCGGTGCCCACGACGTCACTGCAATTAATATCGTCCTAGCTCAAGCAGCCCAAGCATTAGGGCTAGGAATGGGTGTCGGATCACAACGAGCCGCCATCGGTAATGCCGATCTCATAAGTAGCTATCAAGTGCGCCGTGTGGCTCCGGATATTTTGTTGATGGCCAATATCGGGGCTGTTCAACTCAACTATGGCTACGGGGTGAGCGAATGTCAACGGGCAGTTGACATGATCGAAGCCGATGCGCTAATTTTGCATCTCAATGCTCTCCAAGAAGCAGTACAGCCTGAGGGCAATACGAATTTTGCCGATTTATTACCCAAAATAGCCGCCGTGTGTCGGGCATTGAGTGTGCCGGTCATCATTAAAGAAGTGGGCAATGGGATTGGTCCAGTCACGGCGCGCCGGCTCATCGAAGCAGGCGTGGCAGCCATCGATGTGGCAGGAGCTGGGGGAACGAGTTGGTCTGAAGTCGAACGCTTCCGGCATCAGCAACAGAGCCGCCAAGCCCAAGTAGTGGCAAGTTTTGCTGACTGGGGTATCCCCACCAGCCAAGCAATTCAACAAGTCCGCCGTGCGCTCCCCACCACTCCAATTATCGGCAGCGGTGGGGTACGTAGTGGAGTCGATACCGCCAAAGCTATTGCCCTCGGTGCCGATGTGGTGGCCACCGCCAAACCAGCCTTATTTGCCGCAGTGAGCGCGCATGGCAGCGAAGCCGTATACGAAGAACTCCAAGGATTCATTCAAGAACTGCGCGTGGCAATGTTTTGTAGTGGGTGTGGTGATATCGCCACATTGAAGCAATTACCGCTTAGTCGACGTGATGCCCAATGACTACCACATTCCCCGTAGACTGCCAGCCACTCCATGCAGTGGTAGGGAGTCATACCATTGCTGGTGTCAATCCAAGCCCGCGCACCGTGTTTGTCCTCGAAAAAGCCCAGCGCGACCGCTTGGTCTTGTTGGATACCCAACTTGCGCCGTTGATCCGACGCTATAGCACTGCCGACGACATCCAGCGCTACGGGATGGTTCCCAGTCAGAAATTTTTATTGTGCTTACCCGCAGGCTGGACAATCCAGCACTGCCAAACTACTGCCACTGGCAATAATGCCTGGCAATGCATCGCCGAGCGCTATCCCGCGCTGGCACGCCATCTTGCAATTCCCGTGGCCGAACGCCCATTTACGCCAACCCACTGGTGGGAATTGCCCAGCGATGCAATCATCCCGCATCCCCAACAACCGCTATGTACGTGGCAACAAATCCGTACCCAAGTGCATTTCACAGTAGTCACACCCGGGCATGTCAACGCCAATCCGTGGTTGCCGAGCGATGCACCATGGCTAATGGGCATCCTCAATAGCACTCCCATGCAACGCTGGATACAACGCACCAGTGCCTGCACGGCTCAAATCGCAACCAGTATGATTGATGATTTACCAATACCCACGACACTCATCGATCACCCGGATTTACACCGACTGGCTAGCGCAACCATGGCGATTGTCGCACAACGGATCCAGCTCAACCAACAAGGGCTCGCCACCTTGGTACGCAATTTCGCCCCCCTCGGCGTCCCAGCGAGTACGGCATTACGCACCTGGTACGACATGGATTTGGCGGGGTTGCGGGTGGCATTACGCAAATCATTCAAAAACGACATCCCCGAACGCCTCCACGACGAATGGCGCACGTGGCTGACCCACCAACGTGAGCAACATGATGCCCTCGGGCAACAAATTAGTAGCAATGATCACCTCATTAATCGCATCGTCGCAGAATATTTACCGGTACCAAAGAATTAAGCAATGCAGATTACCACCCTCAATCTGCGCAATTTTCGGAATTATGCCCGCCTCGATTTAGTTTTGCGGGCTGGGGCAACGTTGTTCTATGGACCCAATGCTGCCGGCAAAACATCCATCCTCGAAGCAGTCGCCCTACTCGCATTGTCACGCTCACCGCGCACCCATAGCGACCGTGAGTTGGTGTTTTGGCAGGCCGATCACACGCCCGAAACTCCCGCTACCGCCCGCGTCACTGGCATGATTGCCCGCCAACACGGACCAACCCGCCTCGACGTCATCATCCAACAGCGCGGCGAAGCCAATCTCCCTGGGAGTACGGGTGGCGCTGCGACCAAAGTACTGCGGGTCGACCAACAACCCGTCCGCGCCAGTGATTTGCTCGGGTTCTTACGCGTCGTGTTTTTTGCGCCAACAGATCTCGAACTCCTCACCGGCGCTCCCAGCGAACGGCGCCGCTGGCTCGATGCTATGCTGTCGCAACTCGACCACCACTACCTACGCATGCTCAATCAATACACCAAAGTCATGACGCAACGCAACGCCTTGCTCCGCCAATGGCGTGAGCGGGGCCGCACGCCACGCAATGCCAGTGCCGAGCTTGCGTTTTGGGATGAACAACTCGCCCAAAGCGGCGCCTATATCACGTGCACTCGCGCCCGTGCCATCACCGAATTAGGGATTCTTGCCCAACCTATTTACACCAAAATAGCTGACAAGGCAACTGATTTTTTTGTTGACTATATGCCAAATATTACAATTTCATCATTTGAAGAAAAAGAAGTTTTCAACCAACTCATCAGCGCTTACCAGACAAGTCATAGTGAAGACATGGCACGCATCCAAACTAGTATCGGACCACACCGCGACGACATCCACGTCCGTGACGGCGCCATGGATTTGGGCACATTTGGTTCACGTGGACAACAACGGAGTGGGGTGATGGCACTCAAGCTGGCAGAAGTCGAATTGATGACACAACGGACCAGCGAACGCCCAGTCTTGTTGCTTGATGACGTGTTATCCGAACTCGATTTACAGCGCAGACGGCACCTACTGGCGGTAATGGATGTGCCTAGCCAACAAACATTACTCACTGCCACCGGTATCGAAGACTTCGATGTCCAATTTTTGCGCACAGCCCAACTGATGCGCGTCGATAATGCTCACGTTTTTGATTTAT
>CANFUF010000069.1 GCA_947450095.1 Roseiflexaceae bacterium | reverse complement strand
GGTAATGAATGACCAGGGTTCACTCGCCCACCTGCGCCCCAAGCCTCCTGAGGTGCCGGCGCAGCCTAGTACAACGACGACAACCACACCATGAAGTACACCTATGATTTTGACCCGGCAGCCTATCTGACTGCCGGGACGGTTGGTAAACCCGGCCAACGCACGTTTTATATTCAGGCTCGCCGTGGCCGTGAATTGGTCTCTTTTTTGACCGAAAAAGAACAAGTACGCGCCTTGGGGATTGCCCTTGATCGTTTGGGTGACGAAATCCTCGGCAGTAATCCGTTGCTGTCACCCAAAGATGATGATTTGTTGATTCGCGATATGTCGTTAATCGAACCAATTGAACCGGCCTTTCGGGTGTCCCAGTTGGGGTTGGGGTATGACGCTGACCGCGATTTGTGTGTGATTATCATGCAAGGCATCAATGAAGACGAAGACGAAGAGTCCCCGTCGGCCCGGATTTGCATTCCCCGTGACCAAATGCGTGGGCTTAGCAAACATATCGTGCAATTGGTGGCGGGTGGGCGCAAAGTCTGTGGTAATTGTGGGCGCCCCCAAGACCCGGAAGGACATTTTTGTCCGCAAATGAATTAGGTGTTCCTGAATTGATAGATGAGTACGGCGATGAGCGATGAACGACCAGCCTTGGGGATGAATGAGATATTGGCGTTGCTCACTTACGGCGAACTAATCCCGCAAACATCGATGCCGTGGAGTAGCAATGCGACGATTTTGTGCATTGTCGCCCATGAAGGCAACCAAGCACTTGCGATTTATAAGCCGCAACGGGGTGAGCGCCCGTTGTGGGATTTTACCCGTGGGACGTTGTGTCAACGTGAAGCAGCCGCCTTTGTGATGAGCCAAGAGCTCAAATGGCACCTCGTGCCACCGACGGTGTTGCGTGATGGCCCGTATGGGCTCGGCTCGGTACAACTTTTTATTGAAAACGACGAAGAAGCCCATCTTTTTACGATGCAACAAGAAGGTGGCTTTGAATCGTACCTGCCCCGCCTGGCAGTTTTTGATGCCGTTATCAATAACGCCGATCGCAAAAGTGGCCATTGCCTCAAAGGTAATGATGGGCGCTTGTGGGCCATCGACCACGGTGTCACCTTCC
This sequence comes from Roseiflexaceae bacterium, assembly GCA_947450095.1. Classification (GTDB taxonomy): domain Bacteria; phylum Chloroflexota; class Chloroflexia; order Chloroflexales; family Roseiflexaceae; genus UBA965. The sequence continues at coordinate 16,801 of CANFUF010000069.1, read as the reverse complement.
ACCACGAAAACAAACTGCGGACGGTATTGTGGGATTTTGCCGGCGACGCAATCCCCGACGAAATCATGCAGGAATTGGCGACGTTGCGGGGGCGTATCCACCGCCGTGAACAAAGCCTGAGTCTGCTCGATACCCTGCTCAGCCCCGAAGAAATTCAGGCGTTGCAACGCCGGATTGAACGCCTGCTTGCCAAAGGCAAATACCCCCAGCCATCATCAGAGCGAAGCTACCCGTGGCCACCGGTCTAATCTCGTGCAAATAGGGAACGTCTCGCCTGGTGGTAGCGTCTAGAATGCAATAACGACGGTTGATGAAAAAGGATGGAACAATGACGCACCCCATTGCAAGTGCCGAACGACCACTCTGTGTGGCAGTGGTTGGATCTGGTCCGGCGGGATTTTATGCAATTGAATCCCTACTGAAAGCCGATGCACAGGTACGCATCGATATTTTTGAGCGTTTACCTACGCCGTTTGGCTTGGTGCGTTCGGGTGTGGCCCCCGACCATCAATCCATCAAAGGGGTGACCCGCATCTACGAAAAGCTTCTCGCCGACGCCCGGGTGCGTTTTTTTGGCAACGTGACTGTGGGGCGTGACATCACCCACGCCGAGTTGCGTACCTACTACGACCAAGTGATTTATGCCGTCGGGGCCCAATCTGACCGCAAAATGGGTATCCCCGGCGAAGATTTGCAAGGAAGTGCCCCGGCTACGGCCTTTGTGGGCTGGTACAACGGTCACCCCGATTATCGTGATGCCCAGTTTGATTTGACGACGGAGCGAGTGGTGGTGATTGGTAACGGTAATGTGGCCATGGATGTCACCCGGGCCTTGATGGAGTCTGTGGACGAACTCGCCACCACCGACATGGCCGACCACGCCTTGGCTGCCTTGCGGCAATCAGCGGTCAAACAGGTCGTGTTGTTGGGGCGGCGTGGACCGGTGCAAGCCGCCTTTACCACCCCCGAACTCAAAGAATTCGGCGAAATCCACGGCGTCGATGTCGTGCTTGATAGCGGCGATTTTGTGCTAGACGAAGTCAGTACGGCCCAACTTACTAACGAAAAAGTCGCCAGTCGGAATTTTGATGTGATGCAAGAATATTTGCAGCGTCAGCCCACCCATTCACGCAGCATCCAGATGCAGTTTTTGTGGTCACCTGTTGAAATTTTGGGAGAAAACGGCAAGGTGACGGGCGTGGTGGTCGAACGCAATCGCCTCGTCCCCGATGGCAACGGCGGCGTCAAAGCCGAAGGCACTGGCGTGCGCCGGACCATTGCCACCGGTTTGGTACTGCGCTCGGTTGGTTACCGGAGCGTGCCGATTGAGGGGGTGCCGTTTGATGACAGACGTGGCCTGTTCCCCAATCGTGACGGGCGCTTGCTCGATGGTGCCAATGGTGCCGTCGTGCCCCAATGCTATGTGGTGGGTTGGGCCAAACGGGGTCCGTCGGGGATTATCGGTACCAACAAACCAGATTCGGTGGCAACAGTCAATGCTATGAAGGAAGATTGGCCGACACTCGTCGGCATTGCCGATGAATTACGCGATGGCCAAGCCGTGGATGCCTTGATTCATTCACGTTGTGCGACGGTGGTGAGTTATGCTGGCTGGCGGTGCATCGATGTGCATGAAACCGCCATGGGCAACGCCCAAGGGCGACCGCGGGTCAAGCTGACCAACATCGCCGACATGTTGGACGTCGCCAAAGAATAACCAGCCGTACTTGGCTACGATACCAAAATCCCCCTCGTGTGCGACTTGCACATGTGGGGGATTTTTTGGTGGTTACGAGGTGATTGTCGATAGTTACGATGCGTCTGTGTCATCCCAGCGTTGTCCGTGGCGGGCGCGGCTGGCCAGCATGTGCATTTTTTGGAAATCATTGTGCATGCCTGCGAGACCGCCGGGCATATGCCCTCCCGCAAACCAATCCAAGCGCACATCGCCCCCTTGGGCCTTGAGTGCTTCGGCGTATTGCAGGGCTTGCTTTGGTGGGGTACGTGAGTCATAGAGGCCTTGATTGAGCCAGACTGGGGACCTCACCGCAGCGATGTAGGTCAGCGGTGATGCGTGTTGCCATGGCGTGATATCGTCGGCAGGGTCGCTGCCCATAAAGCACCGCCAGGCTGTTTTGATGGCGGGGTTCATTTGTTGGTAGGCCACCACCCAGTCACATAATGCGACATGGGCGAATCCCCCACGGAAGCGATCGGGTAGTTTGGCGAGTGCTAGTAGCGTCAAAAATCCCCCATACGATGCGCCGGTGATAAACATAGTCTCTTTTTGGGCGGGGTGGCGCAGGGTTAGCCAATCAATGGCAGCCTGGATATCGTCTATCTCGCCGACGCCCACATTGCGCCAGTATTTTTCGCGAAATGCACGCCCATTGGTGACACTGCCCCGATAATTGAGCGATGCAAAAATCCAACCATCATCAAGCCAACTCTGGGCTAGGGCATCGTAGCGATCGACGGTGACGAGGTTTGGACCACCGTGTACGTCAAAAATGATGCCACGGATGTCGTCACGGTCAGCGGGAACTCCCACCCACAGTTGCACGTTTGTGCCATCACGACTGGTGATTTGGTGGGACGTAAATGGCGTGGCACTGGGCACCGGATGCGGTGCCATGACTATTTGCGGTGGCTCACGGTGGACGGACTCGAGTAGATGCAGGGGCACATCCCAGCTACTGTGGGTCAATCGTTTGGTGCCTGTGTGGGTGTAATAGCTTGCCCAAATCATCGGGAATTCTGCACCCACATCGGGTTCAAAATATGACCCCGCAGGATGCGCTAATTTGTGGGTGATGCCGGTGGCGATGTCGTGCTCATAGAGCTGATGAATCCCCTCGGCCACGTGGACCAACAGCATCATCCCGCTGGCGGAATGCCAATCGAGGGGGATGACATCGCCGTGCAATTCGGGCAGAGGAATGTCGATGCGGTCGCCATTGCCTGGGTCCCAAATCACTGGCCGGGCAAACCCGCTAGCCTCGGTGTAGGCCAAGAGGCGCATATCGCCTGCGGTCTGGGCAAAGCGTACGGGGCGTACTGGCGCCAACGGCCCATCGCTCAACACGGCGATGACGGTACTGGTGGCCACATCGACAACCGAGGTCGCAAACCTGCGGATGCCGGGATTATGGTCGGTTGTTTCAACGGCAACGAGGGTGTTATCGGCAGAAAGGATGCCCGACCATGACTCGTTTGCTGATGTAAAGACGGTACGGGCCTGGCTGGGGTCGTGAATAGGGGTCAAAATAACAAAAAAACCATTGTCATCGGCACCGGTAATTAAGACGGATGTGCCATCAAGGGACGTATCGATGCCCCGAATGGTGTAGGCCCCTTGTTGGGGCGTGAGGTCGATACTCGACCCACCGGCGATGGGGAAGGCGTGCAAATGACCTAATTCTGATCCGGTGGGGTCGTCGAGATCCAAAATGAATTTGCCATCGGGGGTGATAGTAGTGGCAAAACTCACATTGGTGTAGTCGACGGGAGTCAATTGCTGGTTGTGCCCATGCCACAGCGAGAGCGACAAGCCATCGCGGTCTTGGATGATTACGACGGCAAGATCGAGCAGCCCTTTGATGCCCCGAATCGCGATGGGATATGGGGCATGGAATCGCGATGGTTGGATGTCGTGCATATGCTTTTTCCTATGAAGCGCAGGATTATTTTTTTGCAGTCAAGGCAAACTGTGCCGTCACGAAGTAATGATCACTGGGGTATCGTCCACTCGCGTCGCAATCTTTACAGATTTGGGCATCGACGACACTGATCAGTTGGTGGGGGTCGCGACTACAAATCCAATCGATGCGAGCGTCATCGGGTTCCCCCGAGATACTGGGCCAGATATCACCCTTGAATCCGTGGAAGGTCATCACGCCGGGACCGTCAGCATGGCCGGTGGCCTGCCAGCTATCGACAAAGCCGTAGCCGAGCAAGGCGGCGTGGGCGGCGCTGGCAGGTGCGACGTTGAAGTCGCCCATGATGATGGTGGGCAGGTGGGCCAGCGGGGCGAGCTGGGTGGCGATGACGTGGATTGATTCAGTGCGTGATTGGGCGCCGAGGTGGTCGAGGTGGGTGTTGCAGATGCATAATGCTTGGCCACTGGGGATATGGGTGACGGTCACCCAATTGGCGACGCGCGTCCAGTTACAATCCCACGACCGTGATTGCACGTGGGGCGTCTCACTCAAAAAACAGTTACCGTGGCCGGTAATCGTAAACAGGTCATTGCGCAAGGCCAAGGCGGCGTATTCGTAGGGGCCATGGTTGCCATACGGCAAGCCCGGCATGATGGTATAGCCGGCAAAGTTGTTGCGCACCCAATCGAGTTGGGCATCCATACATTCTTGAACGCCGATGATATCGGGGGTGAGGGCGTGGAGTGTTTGGGCGAGTAATTGCTGGCGATGGGGCCACGAATCCGCGCCGTCGTCGGCATTGGCGTTGCGCAGGTTGGCGCTACACACGGTGAATTGCATAGATGTGCTCCTCAGGGATATTAGAGACCGATGCTACGGAGATAGGCGCGGTTGTGGGCGGCGCTGATGCGGGGTTCGCCCATGCCTGGCAAGACATCTTGCTCGACCACAATCCAGCCCTGATAGCCGATGGCGGTGAGTGTACGGGCGATGGCGGCGAAATCGACGGCGCCTCGGCCCAGCTCACAAAAAATCCCGGCTTGGATGGCGGCAAAGTAATCGAGTTGGTCATGGCGGATGCGGGTGGCGATTTCGGGCTGACAATCTTTGAAGTGCACGAGGCGCACGTGGGGAGCAAATTCATGCAGGAGTGCAGCAATATCGGTGGTATTGTCGCCGGAACCATAGAGCATATGCCCAGTGTCAAAAACGAGACCAAGCATGTCATTGTCGCAGTGCATGAGGAAGCGGCGAACTTCATCGGGGGTTTCGATGATACCGGCGCAATGGTGATGGAAGGCGCTTCGCAAGCCGCTGGCCGCATATACCGCACTGGCTACTTCGCTGGCGACTTTGGCGGCTTGGACGATGACACCAGAAGGTGTGTGACCCGTGATTCTGCCTGCGTTGGCCGTGCGTATTGGATCGGTGCCATTTGCATCTGCCAGGATGAGTAACGGTGCGTGTGCTTGCCCGAGGATTTGGGCGGTGCGGGCCAGTAGCTCGGCGGTACGTTGGGCCTGATCGGTGGCGGTGGCGATTTGGGTGGTGTCCCCTTGTAAGGCGACAGGGACAAAGGCGCCGATGAGGGTGAGCTGGCGGTGCTGGAGCGCGGTGGCGAGTTGGCTGGGGTCAGTGGGCAAAAAGCCCCAATCGCCCAGTTCAGTGCCGGTATAGCCGGTGGCGACCAGCTCGTCGAGCATTTGGGTGTACGTGATGCGTTCGCCGCTGAGACCGGCAAATTCGAGGGTGCCCCACGAACAGGGCGCATTGGCAATTGAAAAATTGGTCATGGGTCACACTTTCTGGTGAATGGCTCGGCTGATTATCACAATTACTGTTGTCGATTCCCGTCGGAGCCGGGTTATTTTTTATCAATAGCCGTATGAAAAAAAACTACTCGGCCGTCGGTGAAATGGCGTACAACAACGCAAGGGTGGCCACCCGCGCTGGGCGTAGGGGCGGGCGCACGGCATCGGGCCCCCAGCCATACAGGTGTTGGGTGGCGGCACCACAAATCCGCCCTTGGCAGGGGCCCATGCCACAGCGCTGTTGCAGTTTGGCCGTGCGCCAATCGGGGGCGTGCTGGAGTTGACCATGGCTGACATCTTCGCAGCGACAGACGATGGTATCGGCCGCAAGTGGGGGCAGGCGGGGTGGCGTAAAGGTGGCGGCGATGGCGGTGGCGATGCGGCGTTCGGTCTGGACACGGTGGTGCCAGCGGGCGATGGCCGGTGCGTCTTGGCAAATCACGGCCGCCACGAGGTGCCCTTCGGCGATAGCACAATCGAGCCCACCGATGCCGCGGGCCTCGCCGATGGCATAGACGTGGGGGATGGTGGTGGCCAGTTGGTCGCTGGTGGTGATGGCGGCGGGGGTGGTGGCGCATCCCAATGATTGGGCGATGTCGAGATTGGGGACGAGGTGGTGGCCGAGCGCCACATAATCACAGGCCAGCTGGAATTGATGCTCTCCCCGTTGGATGCTTACGCCGGTGCTGTGTGTTGTACCGCTGATGGCAGTGACCTGACTATCATGCCAAAACGGCACGCCTATCAGTTGGGTCGCATAGCTCATGGCCTGCCAGAGTTTGCGGGGGTGGCTGGCGAGATGCATCCCAAAGCGCGCCAAGCGTACCAATGATTGTTGCTCGACGATGGCCACGATGTGGACCCCATGCGTGCGCAGAAACGCCGCCACCGGCCAGATCAGCGGACCGGTGCCGGCAATCACGACTCGTTTGTTGGCGATGGGCATGCCGGCTTTGACGAGGGCTTGTAGACCACCAATCCCGGTGACGCCGGGGGTGGTCCAGCCCGCCACCGGCAACAGCAATTCACGGGCGCCGCTGGCAATGACGAGGTGGCGGTAGTGTAGGATGTGGGCGTCGTTGGGCGTTTCGACCAACAATTGTTGCGCCGCCAAGGTGGCGATGACGCGGGTTTGGTAGTAGGTGGTGATGTGGGGGGAATGCAAGGCTGCCCGGGCGGGCTGGGTGGCGTGATTGTTGACGCCCCGCCAGATTTGCCCGCCAGCATCGGGATTGTCGTCGATCAGGGCCACCTGTTGGCCGCGGCTGGCGAGGGCCTGGGCGGCATGCATGCCGGCTGGCCCGGCACCGATGATGATGACGTCGTAGCTAGGCATCTCCGGCCTCCCCGTAAGTAATTTGCATGCCGGTAACGACGGGTGTTTGGCAGGCAAGTTGGTGGGCTATGCCGTTGATGGTGACGCGACATTCAAAACAGATACCCATGCCACACAGCATGGTACGAGGCATTCCCTGCACCGATTGGCGGGTAGCGCCGAGCTGGTGCGTTGCCTGGGCAATGGCGCCGGCGACGCTACTGCTAGCATCACAGGTGATGGTGTGATTATTAATCGATACGGTGATAGTCGCCATGCGGGCTCACTTTTTTACAATAGTGATGATGTCGGTGCGAAAAAACGACTGGGCAAATATGGTGTGGGGTCGATGGCGGGGGGGGTGTGGTTCATGAGCGCAGCCAGCAAATCGGCCGTCCCGAGTGACGTGGTAATCCCCAAGCCTTCGTGGCCGGTGGCCAACCACAGTCCGGGTTGGTGGGGGTGGGGGCCGATGAGTGGTTGGCCGTCAGGTGTGGCGGCGCGGTAGCCGGTCCAGACGCGCAGTGAGCTCAAGGTGGCGAGGGCTGGCATAAACTCGAGGCAACGCTGGAGCATTTGCCCGAGCATGACCGGATCGACTTCGGGGGTGTGGATGTCGTATTGCCGGCATGACCCAATCAAAATTTGGCCGGTGGCGCGGGGTTGCACGTTGAATGCCACCGAATCGACGTCGGCTAGATGCGCGTTTTTGACGTAGCCCATTTCGGCCACTTGATGGTGGATGAAGCCGGGGTAGCGGTCGGTAATTACGAGATGTCCTTTTTTGGGGCGGATGGGCAGAGCCGGCACGAGGTCACGGGCGCGTGAGCCCGTCGCCAGTACCACCGCATCGGCATGCAAATGGCGCCCATCGGCCAGTGTGACGCCGCCGGCCTGAATTGTGCTGACTTGGGCGTGGATCAAGGTACCGCCGGTCTGTTGCCACAGCCAAGCCGCACTGCGCGAGGGATAAACCACCGCATCGCCGGCGATGCGCAAGCCACCAGGTAAACCGGGGCGCAGGTTGGGTTCGTGGCGGTAGAGGGCGGCGGCATCGAGGAGCTCGGCCTGTAGTCCGGCAGCGTGGTAGTTAGGGACTTTGGCGGCAGCCATGGCCAGCTCTTCATCATCACTGGCCACCCAAATCGTGCCACAGGGGGTGTATTCGTGCACGAGGGGATTGGCTTGGCCCAGCGCATGCCAGCGCCGTTGCGAATCAGCCGTCAAGGCGAATTCGGCCGGTGAATCATCGAGGGCGACGACTTGACCCATGCCAGCGGCCGTGGCGCCACTGCCGAGGGTGTCGCGTTCGATGAGGGTGACGCGCCAGCCGGTTTCGGCGAGGCGATGCGCACAAGCACAGCCGACGATGCCACCGCCGATGATAATGACGTGTGATTGACTCATCGTTGGATGCCGTTGCCAAAGGGATCGGCGGGGTCGGTAATGATTTGCCCAGTCATGGTGACATAGGCCCGGCCGGTAATCGATGGCCAAATCTGCCCGCTAGCATCACGCTGATAGCGGGCCTGGAAGCGGCTGCCGATGATGCTTTCTTGGATCCACTCTTGGTCGGGAGCGAGGAGGCCGTCGGCGGCGAGGCAGGCCAGTTTGGCGCTGGTGCCGGTGCCACAGGGCGAGCGGTCGTAGGCGTCGCCTGGGCACAGCACGAAGCTCCGGCTATCGGCGCCAGGTGATGCAGGCCCAAATAATTCGATATGGTCGATTTCGGCGTTGTCAACCCCCGTAATCCCCTGGGCGACCAGTGCCTGGCGAATGGTATTGGCAACAGCGGTGAGTGTGGCGATACTGTCATTATGCAGGTCATAACCGTGGTCATGACACAAAAAGAACCAATTGCCGCCCCAGGCCACATCGCCATGGATGGTGCGCCCATCGGGCAGTGTGAGAGTGACGTGGTGGGCGTGGCGATAGGATGCGACATTGGCGACGGTCACACTGCCGTCGGGGTGGAGATGGGCGGTAATCGTGCCTACGGGGGTTTCGATGCGATGTTCACCGACGCCGATGCGACCTATATAGGCGAGACTGGCTACTAAGCCGATGGTGCCGTGGCCACACATCCCCAAATAGCCTACATTATTAAAAAAAATCACGCCGGCGCTAGCGCTGGGGTCGTGGGGTGGGCAGAGCAGGGCGCCGACCAGTACATCACTGCCCCGTGGTTCGTTGATGACGGTACGGCGCAGGGTGTCGTGGTGCTGGCGGAGCAGTGCGAGGCGCGCTGCGAGTGGTCCATCGCCGAGATCGGGACCACCGGCGATGACCAGTCGGGTTGGCTCACCGGCAGTATGGGAATCGATGATATCGATGGGATGGGGCATGTGGGTACCTCATGCTGATGAGAAATCGGTGATGGCTCTATTTTACGACAGCTTTGGCGTAACTGATTTACTTCACCCGACCCCCAACGTCATTCCATGCGGGGTGGGGGCACCCGACCCCCAACGTCATTCCATGCCGGGTGCGGGCACGCATCCCCCAACGTCATTCCATGCCGGGTGCGGGCACCCGGAGCGTGGAATCTCCGATGCGTGCCATACGATTATTGGATACGCAAGGGCGTTGCCCTGTGCTATTGCATGTCGCCCCGTTGGGGCTATCGCCACCCAACGTCATTCCATGCGGGGTGCGGGCACCCGACCCCCAACGTCATTCCATGCCGGGTGCGGGCACCCGGAGCGTGGAATCTCCCGGGGCTTGTCACCGTAGGCTTGCTCCGAGGTATGTGCGCTGTGCGAGATAGTAAATTCACGTTAAAATAATACAAGATGATTGAGAAAGGTATACTCGTGACGACATCATTTTCACAAATAACCCAACGCAATATCGTGATGGTACTGGCGACGATGGCCGTATTAGTATGGCTGGTTGGTGGTTTGGCGCGATGGGGCGTGGCATTGAGTATATTGTTGGTTGTGCCGGGGTGGTGGCTTCATCAATATATTCCAGCGCCAAGTACGAGTCGGGTGGGACGATTGATGCTCGGGGCTGCAGTGGGGCCAACGGTGGTTGCCATAGTATATATGTTGGCGGCTACGATTGGAGTGGCGATACCAGCATGGGTGCTGGAATGGTGGTTGCCAGTGATTGCGATCCTAGCGTTGCGGCGCTTGTGGCCAATGCTGGGTGATAGTACCTGGGTGGCGCCGGGGCGGTGGTGGGGCGCCTTGGCGATGATTGTCGCTGGATTAGTGGCATGGACACGCAATGCTCAAATCGCCGGGTTGGTTTTTCCGCCATGGGTCGATGCCGTCCACCATGCGTTATTGATGCGGGTGGCCTATGAGCAGGGGCATGCGCCGTGGAGTTTGGTGCCGTATCTTCCCGTGACTCATTTGTCGTATCATAGCGGCTATCACAGTATCAGTGCGGCCTTGTTGCATGCGAGTGGATTAACCCCTGCTGATTTGGTGGCGGTATTGTTGTATGGTGGTCAGGTGTTTAATCTGCTGGCGGTGGCGAGTGTGGCGGCGTTGGCCTGGGTGTGGTGGCGACAATGGCCGGCAGTGATTATGGCGGCCATCGTGGTTGGCTTGATTTCGATTATGCCGGCCTACTACCTCAGTTGGGGACGATATACCTTGTTGATGGGGATGGCGTGGCTGCCAATCGCCATGGTGGCCATCGAGTCATTGTGGGATGATCAGCATGAACGTGGCTGGGTGTGGACTGCGATTGTGTTGGCGGGACTCAGCCTCGTGCATATGGTGGTGTTTGTGATGGCGTTGGCATGGGGAGTGGCATGCCTGATGCGGTACATGCGCTTCCCCCGCCAGGCACTGTGGGCGGCAGGACTGGCATTGTTGGTGACGTTACCATGGTGGTGGTTTGTGGCGAGTCAAGCCCGATCGGGCGCCGGCGCCTCGGCCATGCATGTGGTAGGGAATGCCACCCAAAATGCCTTTATTGATGGATTGTTTTGGGCGCGCAACAATCGCTGGCTGGTACCGGCGTTGCTGGTAGCGGCCTGGTGGGGCGTGCGCCAACGTAATCTGCGGATTGTGCAGATTATGCTTTGGGTTCTGGTGGTCATGCTATTGGCGAATCCAGTGTTGATTGGTTTGCCCTACATTTCGTTTTTTACCAACGAAACCGTGATTACGGCTATGTATGTGCCAATCGGTTTGACGATTGCCTGGTTGCTTGGCTGGGTGGCGGTGCGCATACCGCGGTGGCAGATTGTGATGGTGGTGGCGGTGACTGTGCTGGCGGTAATGAGTGCCAATGATTTGCAACATGTGGTCAATGACGAGACGATTATCGCCACTGCCGATGACTTGCATGCCATCCAGTGGATCGATGCCAATCTCCCCAAAGATGCCGTGGTATTTACCAATGCCAGTGGTTGGATGTGGCAAATTGATCGCGGGAGTGATGGAGGCTGGTGGGTGTTGCCCTTGGCCGGTCGTCGGGTGACCACCCCCCCGGTGCTATATACCTATGGCGCTGATGATTGGGTGCATCAAATCAGTGTGCAAACGGGACAAATTCGCGATGCCGATGGCAGTTGGCCAGCATTACAGACTTTTTTGCAAAAACATCCCGAAATAACCACTATCTATGCCACCAATCGGGGGACCGCCGCCAAAAGCGATACGTTGCGTGGGAATCCAGAATTGGTTGAGCTGTACCGGGTGGGTGATGTGACGATTTTTGCGGTGCCACGATGAACAGCGAACTCAGCGAGCGTGAATTGCAAATTTTGCTCCTCGTCGCCCAAGGGCTGAGTAATCGTCAAATTGCGGGACAGCTCGATATCAGCGACAACACCGTCAAAGTGCATGTACGCAATATTTTTGTAAAAATAAACGTGGCCTCACGGACCGAAGCCAGCCTGTATGCGGTGCGACATGGTCTGATTGTGGTCGAAAGCCAGTCTGCGGCGCCAGCACCCACTGTTGAACCGCCGCCCACGCTAGTCGCCCATGTCGCTACGGTGCGCCCAGCGCAGGTACCGCGCTGGGGATGGTTGGTTGTGGCGGGTATAGTGGTGGTGATTGGTGGAGGTGGCCTGGCGTGGTGGTCTACCCAAACTACAGTCGCCCCAGTGATTCGCCAACAATCCTCAGCGCCCACACGCTGGGCGCGACTGCCAGCCCCGCCCAATCCCCAGCCAGACCAACAATTGGTGGTGTATGCGGGGCAATTGTATGCGTTTGTCGGGAATCACCGCGCCCAGTGGTTGCAATTTGATGGCGTCACCCGTACCTGGATTGTACTTGCCGACTTACCGTTTGTGATGCCGAATAGCGCCAAGGTCTGGGCAGATGCGGCGGGGTTGTGGGTAGTTGGTAGTGATGATGGCCGAGGTGTATGGCGTTGGGACGGCAAAGCGTGGCAGGTACAACCAATGCTCCCTGCTGGCGTAACGGTGGCTGGTGTCGTACGTGTGGATGGGGCATTATTGGTGCTAGGGCAGATTTCGGCGCGTACTGCTGGGCTTTCTGCGTGGACACTGGCGCCACAAGCGCAATCGTGGCAGCCTAGGGTTGATTTTACGCATACAGTATCCGATGTGCAGTTGGTGGTGCTCGACGGTGTGGTCTATTTGTTTGGGGATGGTGGGCATGTCTGGCGTTTGGATGGTCAGGCGCAACGGTGGGTGGCCGATCGTGATTTACCGTTTGTGTGGTCGAGCGGTGCGGTGACGACGGTGCTTGGTTCGATTTTGGTAATCGATGCGACGACGCCCGCCTTGTGGGCATATGTACCAGGCCAAGGGGTGGTGAGCAAACAAATCGTCCCAACGCAAATTGCATTGGGACGACAAGTAGTAACCTGGCAGGCACAATTGATTATGCCTAATCTCGATGGCACAATCATTAATGCCTATCAAGCGGTCTATCAGACGTTTGTGCCCGTGATGCCATAGGTGCGACTATTCGGGGGTACCGTTGTAGTCGTCGCCGCTCGGTCCGAGTGGGCTCATGGTCAAGACCCGGGTAATCACGGCAATCGGGCTGGAACTGGTACTGGTAAACGAGGCACTGCCGGCATAGGTGATAGTGCAGGTAGCTTGGGAATCACTCAGATTGGGGCACCAATAACCGAACTCTGATGCCTTATTTGTGGCATCCGCAACAGCTGCAACATTCGTGGGGCTCACCGAGGCTTTACCACCGGCGGGGATTGATGGGGTAGTGTAGGTACCGACGCTGACGCCGTTTTGGTTATAGAGAGTCATCGTGACGGTAGTCGCTGATGACCCAACGTTCTGCACGGCAAAGAGTGTGCGTTGGCGTGATGCACCTTGGCAGATAGTATTGCTGACCGTTGGCACATAACATTTGTCGCTATAGCGCACAAATGGGACATTGACCGTCGTGCCGCCACTCATGATCCCTGGGGTGGCGGTGGTTAAGCCAGCACCGAGTACTTTGCTAATGGCGACGATGTTGTTACCAACCGTAGTGGAAGTAATCACTGCAGAACCAATTGAACTGGCTGGCATACCGGTGCCTGCAGCAGTGTTTTTGTTGCCGACGGAGTTTTTCAGACTATCACAACCAGGGACGCTCGCTTTGGAATTGGCAGGAATTTCTAGTGTGACGGTGGTTGTCGCTGGACTGCCCACCAATGCCCCGTTGGTTCGCACTTGATACGTGAAGGCAACGGCCACAGTAGTAGCGGTAGCTGCTAAGTTTTGAATAGCATAGGCCGATGATTGATCACCATCACCATAATTTACGGTACACATCGCCGAAGGCATATAAACTTTCGTCGCACCGTCAGCTGTCGTACCCTTGAACCCTTCGAAGCTGTTGGCGTATTTGTTGATGGTGCTGGTTTCGAGTGCTGAGGCAACAATGCTCCCTGACGATGTAATTACCGCTGAGCCATTGAACGTACATCCCGCAGGGATTGTGTATGGGTTCGTCGGTGATGTCGGGCTAATCGTACCCATATCGACGGCATATACTGCTCCAGGTGCTAATGAGGGTGTAGTGATGGTGCTAGCAGTGTCGCCATTGGGCCATTTGATGGCGATAGTTGCCGTGTTGCTACTGCTACCGACGTTTTGTACATTGAAGCGGGTGGTGAGTTTGTCGTTGAAGCAGGCTTTCATCACCGTGGGGACAATAATGGTGCCACTACCGTCGGTGCTTTGGAACCCGTTCGAAACAGGGCGTACCTTGATGACTGAGTCATTTGATACCTGTACCATGGTGGCAATCAACGGTTGATTGGAAGAAATCACCGCGCCACCCTTCCAGGTCGCCGATAAGCCACTCACTGCTGATACGGCAATCGACGAACTGGCCTTTACGGGAATTGTGACTGCGCTCCCGTTGGTATTGAGGAGTGGGTAGTCGGTGGTGGTGCCGTCGGCTGCGTTATAAAACGTCACGCTCAGATTGGCAGCGTCAGTGCCGACATTCATGTAGGTGATTGACGTGACATAATTGGTGGCGTAGGCGTTGTCGGCAGCCAAAGCTGCACTCACACTACTCGCAAACAACACGATAAGCAACAGACTGCTCATCCATAATCGACGCAAATGGGTCATAGCAACTCCTTTTGGTAATTCACTCACTTTACTATAGACGCTCCATACGAGATATGCCATAATACCTTTGGATTAGTTGGCAAGGAATCACCATGAAAAGACAATTTTTGTTCCCATATATCGGTTTGCTCCTCACGATTTTGTCGTTGTCAGGATGCGCCGCCACTGCACCAGCCATGCCCACCCCCAGTGCCCCCGTTCAAGCGGGCAAAGCGTTGCTCCGTGGGCGATTGTTGAATCCCCAAGGGGTGGTGATTGCCAATCGCGCCGTCCATTTGGCGCCCATTTATGGTGAAGGTGATCAGCTGGCCTATGTGTTTGATGCAGCTACCGGCATTGGCAGTGTGACCGACGCCAACGGGGGATTCGTCATGGTCAATATTCCCCCCGGGCGCTACGTGTTTTTGGTTGTCGTGAGTGAAGGCTTAACGGCGGCATTGCTCGATAAGGCCGGCAACGAAAAAATCTGGGAACTCAAAGCCGACCAACTCCAAGATCTCGGTGATGCCAAGGTGAATTTACCGTAGTAGATCCGCAGCCTGCTGCGTGATATAGATCCGCAGCCTGCTGCGTGATATAGCGCCGCAGCCTGCTGCGGCTACAGTGGCGTGATACCCGGATTTTCGTACATCCATTCATCCCATAATCTCTGTTGCGTAGCGGTAATCGTTTGCAACGCCGTCGCAATCAGCGGTAACTGTCTATCACGACTATCAATCGCCGCAATGATGTCTGTCGGCGTGGCGGTAGCAATGTCGAGGCACCAGGCGCCTAACTCCATGTCCGCCATGATACCCTGTGCTTTGGGCAAATAACCGATGACGACGGCGGATTGTCCTGTGCCCAGCCGCAAAATCGCCCCGTGCAAGCGGGTGGTCAGCAGACAATCGAGCTGGGCATAGGCCTGTTGTAACGCCGTCGGGTCAGCAATAAACGGCATGAGTTGTACGCTGGGATGTGTGATGCGTTGGACAATCCGTTGCGCCACCTGTGCATCATCCCAGCTGGGGTTGGCTTCGTGGCATTGCACAAACAAGCGTACCTGCCAGCCGTGGCTGAGGTAATGGTTTATGACTTGGGTCATGACCGTTTCATAGGCGTGTTGCCCCACAAATCCGTCTGATTGTGCTCCCCAATTGATGGCAGTAATCCCAAGGATGAGTGGCGTGTGGGGTGCGGTCGGCACCGTTCGCATCATGCCCCACGCACAATCTGGCGCGCTACGATGCACAATTCCGTGGCTACTGAGCCAGGCGCTACTCAGCGATTCACGGGCATAGACGCGTTGGGCGTGACGGATGACCCAGACGAGCATGCGCCGGAACCAGGGATTGTGGCAAGGCCCAAATGATTGTGGCAATAACACCAGCGGGCAACCGATGGCGATGGCCGTCAGCATGTCTGCCAACAAATACCAATCCCAGCTGAGCACGCGCCCTAATCCACCACGATGATGGGTGTCGTAGAGATAGCCGCCGCCACTGGCATAGACCACATCGGCATCGGCCAGGGCACGAAGCGTAGCCTGTTCGTCGGTCCGTAGTCCCCAACGTGGCACCATCCCCCAACGCAATAACGGGATGGCGCAGAGCCATACCATTGTCCGCCGCACACGTGTCCGGAGCGGAGCAATTCCCCCGTCATCCGCATAAACCCAATGACTCAGTCCATTGATGACCTGCTGATTGGGAAATACCCGTTGCGCCCCTACTTGATCGTGGTAGGCGAGGGTAATGTGGGCCGCGGGGAAGCACTCAGCCAGCCGGGTGATTTGTTGGTGGTGAATCGCCAAATCACCCACATTCGCGACACCGTGCATGTTGCTGACATAGATGCGTTGGGGTGGCCAGGCCCGTTGCTGGGGGAGTGCCATCAGCACTAGCCCACTCACGAGGTAGCCAGCTGCCAGCAACCCTTCACAAAACACCTGACTCTGGATGGCGCCCTGAATGCCCGCTTGGGCAATCAACCACGGTGCGGTCAGCCACAAACTCACCACTACCACGGCTTGAATGCCAATCCGCACCCGCAGGCGTTTTTGATGCACCAGTAACAATACCCCCAAAAAACTGCCGGCTTTGGCGAGAGGTACCAACGCCAGTTGCCCGACCATTTGGGCACTAGCCTGATAACTTGGTCCATACAGCCACGGCAAGAGCAGTGGCGCCCCCAGCCAGGCAAACAGCCCCATCCCGATGGCATAGAGTGCCAGTAATCCTGTGGCGGTGGCGATGATTTTTTTACGGATGGCAGGCGGGTTGGGCGCATTGAGTTGCGGTAAGGTGGTGGTGAAAATAACTGCCGGCACCACAAACGAATAGCCAATCAGGCTCCACGCCCCGCGAAATACCCCCACGGCACTCATACTTGCCATCCCCCCCAACAGCAACGTGCTACTGTAGGTATACAGCTGTGCGAGGACATCCGAGATGACAAACGGTATACCGTGGCGCAGTTGTAACGCAGTAGCCGTCGTTACTGCCGG
>CANFUF010000068.1 GCA_947450095.1 Roseiflexaceae bacterium | reverse complement strand
GCCTTGGCGTACGAGTGGCTCGGTGATGACATCGAGGGCGGCCACGCGGGGCAATACTTTGAGGAATTGCGAGCAGTAGCCGATTTCGCGGTGGCGTAATTTGAGCACCATGCTGTCATCGGCCTGGATCATGTCGACACTGCCGAATTGGTCAGAATTGAACCATATTTCGCCACTGCTGGCCAAATATGAACGATAAATGCACTTGAGAATGCTGGTTTTGCCGATACCGCTACGGCCCCACAACAAAAAATGTTGATTGCTGTCGACGGTGAAGCTGACGTCTTGGATGGGATCAATGGTGCGGCCATCGATGAGATGGAGCACAAATGATTTATGTAAATTTTTTACATGTAATAAAGGCACTGTCATGGTATATGTCCTTATAGCGCCGAAGAAACGAGCAGTTGCGTATAGGGATGTTGTGGGTCTTCGAGGATTTGGTCGGTCAAGCCACTTTCCACAATATGCCCGTTTTTCATGACAATGGTGCGGCGTGCGAGTTGTTTGATGACACCCAAATCGTGGGACACCAGCAACATGGTCATCTGTTGTTCCCATTGGATGCGCCGGATTAGGTCGAGCACGCGGGCTTGTACCGACAAGTCGAGGCCACTGGTGACTTCGTCGAGCAACAGCAAGCTAGGGCTACTCGACAACGCTTTGGCGATTTGGACGCGCTGGAGCATACCCCCACTAAAGGTGTGCGGGTCGTCGTCGATACGCTCGGGGGGGAGTTCGGTCTGTTCCATCAGCTCGCGGATGCGGGTGCGGATGTTGCCGACGTGACGCCAATTGGCAAGCAGTAGCTTTTCGGCGACATTGCCCCCCACCGTAAAGCGCATATTGAGGCCCAATTCAGGGCGTTGGTAGACGATGCCGAGACGGTCGTTGCGGAAGTGGCGACTGCGGTAGGCGTCCATTTGCAACAAGTCGACGGGATCTGCGTCGGGCGTGCGTGGTTCGCGGTACCAAATATGGCCGCTATCGGCAGCGGTGGCGAGGTTGACCATTTGCAACAAGGTGCTTTTGCCGCTGCCGCTCTCGCCCACAATCCCCAATACCTCGCCTTGGTGCAGGGTAAATCCGGCGTCCACACAGGCGTAGACGGTGTTGCAGACGGGACATTGGCTATTGTTGTGGGCGGGGCCAGTGAATTGTTGGCAGCGGGGGCAACCAGGACCGTACTGCTTGTTGAGCCCGCTAGCGTGCAAAATCCATGTGGGTGCGGTCATTGGGGCGCCTCCTGAGTGGTTGCATTGACCAATACACGTTTGTCACAAAAGCTCGTGTCAGAGCAACTGCTCCGCCAATGACCGCCATCGGCATGGTCACTGTCTACCACAAAATGCGAGGTCAAAAAGGTATCTTGGGCGCCACAGCGGGCACAGATTTGGCCAGCGACGAATTCGGTTTTGAAGCGAAAATCCTCGAATTGCAACGGCTCAATGGTGGTATAAGGTGGCACGGCATAGATGCGTTTTTCACGACCAGCCCCAAACAAAAAGAGCGCTTCGGCGTTGTGCAGACGCATCACATCCCAGCGTGGGATAGGAGTGGTATCCATCATGTAGCGCCCGGCCACAATCACGGGATATTGGGTGGCGATGCGCAAATCACCCGCTTTGACAACACTTTCGTACATGTAGACCCACATCCGACCGTAATCGGATTCGCCGTGCATGATGGTGGCGCGCTCGAGGTTCGGTTCGACCCAGCGTAGTGGGTCGACCATGGGGACTTGGAGCACCAAAATCTGATCGCGGCGCATTGGTTCTTCGGGGATGCGGTGGCGGGTCTGGATAATCGAGGCTGCCGTGGTATCGACCGTCGTCGTGACGCCAGTGGTGCGTTGCAACAATCGGCGCAGATTGACGGCATTGACACTTTCGTCGTCGCCTTGGTCGATGACTTTGAGGGTGTCGTCGGCATCAATGATGGCCATGGTGATTTGCAGTCCACCCGTACCCCAACCGCGGGCGATTGGCAAATCGCGGCTGGCAAAGGGGACTTGGTGGCCGGGCAGGGCAATCGCCTTGAGGATTTGGCGGCGCACTTCGCGTTTGGAGTCTTCGTCGATAAAGCCGAAATTGTAGAGTTGCTCAGGTGTCGTGCTCATGCGGAAGCCTCTTGGGTGCGCGTGGCGATTTCTTGTAGGCGACTTTGGCTTTGGGTGGTGGTATGTTCACGGGCCCGATCGAGGACCTTGAGGTCTGCTTCAAACGTGACATAATGCGGTAATTTGTAATGAGCCGTGAAGCCACTGGCTTCGATGCCGTCGCTATGCAGCAACACGAATTCTTCGTTGGCGGCTGGTCCCGATTCGCCACTGAGTCCTTTGGCTTTGGCTTGGGTGAGTACGCTGTCAAGGATGGCCATGCTAATGGCCTTGACTTCGCCATGTCCAAAGGTAAACCCGTAGCCCAGGTTAAAGCGCGGCGTGCTTTGCTTGGCGGCGACGCTGTGCGCTTTCGAGACGATTTCACATTCGGTGGCGCTGATTTCGCCGATGGTGATGGCCTCGCCGGTTAGTGGGTGTGCCACTTGGATGGGCAGGTAGCCAAAGCGCAGTTCGGCCAAGGTAGGATGGGCGTCGCCGTAGCCACGCACGCTACTGTAGGCGTAAGTGAGCAAGCAGCCGGTATCGCCTTGGGACAGGCTTTGCAAGCGGGCGCTGCGTGGGCAGGGGAAGCTAATCGCTGTGCGAGTGATATCGTAGGGTTCGCTGGTATCGGGTTCGGCGGGGAGCGGAGCAATCATCTGTTGTTGGCGCATATAATCGGCGACTTTGGGGAAGTGGCCAATGGCGCCATCGGCGCTCATGCCGGCATCGACGAGTTGTTCGTAGGCTGCCAGTACGGCAGTGACCGATTCGGCGGTTTCGCTGGCAATCAGATTATTGAGCAGGCGGATTTGATAGTCTTGGGAAGGTCCAAGCATTTGCCCGCCCGGGATATCTTTGAATGATGCCGAAATCCGGCGCATACAGCGCATTGCCTCGCCTGAAATGGGCAGTGTGGGCATGATGCGTGAGAGGGTTGAGCGGTAGGCCCGCAACAAAAAACTCGCTTCGATGCTGTCGCCTTCAGCTTGTTTGACCGCCAAGGCCGCCAGCATGGGGGCGTAGAGCGCGCCTTCGTTCATGGCGCGCCCCACGGCGTGGCGCAATTGGTCGCGAATTTGGATGAGTTCGAGTGGGGTTGAGCCGCCTTGTAGGCGCAAATATTCCACGAGTTGTTCGGCATTGATGATGGCGGTAGTACCGCCACGCGCCGCAATATATCCCATATGAGTCCCCTTGATGGTATATCTGGTTATTTCAATGAAATCTGGCAGGTGCGTGGCAAGGCCAGACATTTGCCGTGGGTATCAATGCAGACAATGTCGATGCCGAGTGGGAAGTGGGCGCGGGTGGCGTTGATGTGAGTGACAAAATCAGCCACGACGCCATGCACGCCTACATCGCAATATCCGTCGATGCCTGGGCCTTGTAGCCGCCACGTCGGTTCGGTGTGATTAATTTCAGGCACGGCAATAAATGCGGTGCAACTTTGTTCGGGGAAGGTCAGCGTGCCGGGGTTGAGTTCGTGCAAAAGCGCGCTACTTGCGCTGTCCCACAAATAGACGAACTGGGCGTTGGGGGCGTCGCTGAGCCGACAATTACTGCGGAGCTGTACCCAGCGATTAATGTCGCTCTGCGGATCGATCCAGCTGCTGTTGGCAGCTTGGGCAAAGCGCGTTTCTTGGTCGAGCAGTGACAAGCAACTGGTCAAGGCAAAGCGATTGGCAATGACGGGTTGCTGGTCAATCGTTATCGTGGGAATATTGGTAAACATGCTTGGTTCGGGGATTTGCCCGATGGTGCCTGGCCGCGCCATACAATCAAGCAGCACCCGAAAGGTGGCCGTACAAAATGTCTCAAAGAGACTGGGTGGCTGAAACGTCGTTGTCATAGGGCTCCTTAAAACACATCAAATTCGACTTTGGTGCTATTGGCTGCGGCAAACTGACGTTGTTGATTGGTGCGGAGTTGGTCACCGAGGTCATTAATTGTGGTGTGCAAATCGGCGTGGGGGGCACCGGGCAAGCGTAGGGCTGCATCGATGACGGCGAGGGCGGTAGCAAAGGTAGGATCATTGCCGATAATCATGCCAAAGCCAAAGGTACCGTTGAGCTCGAGGCGAGTTTCGGTGACGAGAATCTCGCCGGCGTTAAACACGCTATTGGCGACACTTTCTTGCATGCGTAGCTGCACCATGGCGACTCGTGGGCCACTGATGATGGTGACGGCATCTGCGGGGTAGTGTTGTAGTACCTGTTCGGCCAGTGCGGTAACGGTAGTGACAGGGCTATGACTCAAAATATGGCTGATTGTATACATGCGTTGCTCCATTACTCCATAAAGCGTAGTATCTGAGCGTGAGATTAACCAGTTGTGCCACAGTGATTAACAACAGGTTGTTGCGCTGTTAGCGTTGTGTATTATTTGCTCAATGAGGCTTTGTAACGGGTTGCACCTGCTTCAAGCACGATAGCAAAGGCTAGCACGGCATAGGTAAACGCCCCCATTTCGTGGAGATTGAGGTAATACCCACTGGCCATAAACATGTCATACCCGATGCCGCCAGCACCGGCAGCCGCCCCCATGGCGATGGCGGTGGAAAAGTTGATTTCGAAGCGCAAAAACGTCCACGACAACAATGCCGTCGCCGATGACGGCAAGACGGCTTGAAAGACGATTTGCCACCAATTGGCCCCGCTGGCCTTGAGGGCTTCGATAGTGCCGTGATCGATTTCTTCAAACGACTCTGCATAGGCTTTGATGAGGTACCCCGCCGAGTGGAAGGTCATGCCGAGCACCGCAGCGACGCTTCCCAGCCCTGCCGACACCGCAAAAATCAACACCCACAATACGGTTGGCACGGCACGGATAAAGGCGGTTAGTCCTTTGATGATGACTGTGAGCCAGCGGGGCGCTAAGTTTTGCGCGGCGAGAAGCGCAAAGCCTAATGCAATCGCGGCTCCAAATATGGTGGTGAGGAACCCCAATCCGATGGTGATAAATAAATTGTGAACCATGGTCACAAAGGTGATGTTTTTGAGTTGCGGGGATAATAATAAGGCTTGGAAATTGCTCCCCAGCATGTCAACCCCAGCCCAAAAATCAACACCACGGGTGTTGAATGTGGTGAATGCGTAACCGGTGATAACAATTAAACTGATAATGGTAGTCCGCAAAATTAGCGTGGCGGCATTCCAAGGGCGGAGAATAATTTTGGTAGTTGATTGCATTACAAGACCGCCCTTCGGATACGATTGGAAATTGCTTCGATGGCAAATACACTCAGTACAATCACCAAAATTACCAGACTTGCGGCGTGGTAATTGAGGCTTTTGTAGTAAATATCAAAGGAATAGCCAATCCCCGTGCCGGTGAGAATCCCTACTAGAGTGGCACTACGGATGTTGGTTTCGATCATAAACAGCACCCAACTCACCAGCTGAGGCAAACATGAAGGGATGACAGATTGGGCAATAATAGTAAAATAGCCTGCACCGGTGGCGCGCAATGCTTCGACCGAATCAGTACTGACTTCGTCGATGGTTTCGATGAGTACCCGTACCATGAAGCCAAAGGTGACGAAAAACAAGGCAAAATAGCCGGTAAATGAACTTTGTCCAAACGAAAACAACAAAATCAGCGCCCAAGCAGATACGTCGATATTGCGAAAAATAGTGGCGATACCCCGCGCCAACACGCTAAACCACACGTTGATGCGGGTGGTTTGGGAGCCAAGAATGGCAACAAAGAACGCACAAAACGATGCAACAGTGGCCGACGCCACCGACATCAAAATGGTGTCGCGTAATTTGAGCAAAATCGTCGGGAGTTTTTTGAGTGAGGCCGCATCTGGATAAAAATTCGCTGTAGCCCAGCGGACCGCTTTGGGGATAGCGGTAAATCCTTTGGCCACATTGTATTCGGTGAAAATAATTGTGGCATACGTTAGCACAATCAACACCACTACAAACAGCCCAAACGAGAGTCTTTTTTGGGTAAAAAAATCAAGCTTGTGCATGTTGTTCCCCAAAATCAAGGATCAATTCACCTGCTTCAGAGCCATAGACTTGATGGATGATGGTGGGAGTGAGGTCATGTGGTGTTGCATCACAGACGATTTTGCCGCTATTGATGCCGATAATCCGTTGGGCATAGCGCATGGCGACATCGACTTGGTGCAAATTGACAATAATAGTAATTCCTAGACGTTGATTAATATCCTTCAGTGTGTCCATGATAATTTTGGCAGCACTCGGATCGAGTGAGGCAATTGGTTCATCACACAGCAGTAATTTCGGATTTTGGATGAGCGCCCGAGCGATACCGACGCGTTGTTTTTGGCCACCACTGAGCTGATCACAGCGTTTGTACATGTGGTCGCTGAGTCCGAGGGATTGTAATATTTCGACTGCTTGTTGTTTTTCGGCGGTGCTATACCAGCCCATTACGCCGGCGGCGGTCGATTTGTAGCCCAAGCGGCCATGCAAGACGTTTTCGATGACACTCAAGCGATTGACGAGATTGTAATGTTGAAAAATCATACCGATTTGGGTACGGTGGGTACGTAGTGTATGTGCTGGTAAGGCCTTGGTTGAGGTGTCATTAAAAAACACATCACCGCTGGTCATGGGAATCATGTGATTGATGCAACGTAACAAGGTGGATTTGCCGGCACCCGATGGCCCGATAATAGCGACAAATTCACCGGTATCTACGGTGAATTCAATGCCGTCGAGGGCGTATTTATCAGTGCCATAGCGTTTGCTGAGTTGAGCAATATGGAGTAATGGCATTTGTCAACCTTTATTACATAATAATTGCCTGCGCTGTCGGATGACAGCGCAGGCTGGTGATTGGGATTATTTTGACAATTCGCGAACTGGGTCAAAGAATGAATCTTCGACGACAATGAAGCGTTCTTCTTTGGTCTTCTTGAAGATGGGCTTGTACCCGGCTTCGATGTCGGCCTTGGTGGCGAAAATCTTGGGGTTGTTGGCGACTGCATCTGAGGTCAATGCATCTTGCAACTTTTTGATTTCTTCGGCGCTCAAGGTGTTACCGTTGGCGGCGAATGGTGAGTTGATGACGGGGGTGACGGAGATGACGACGAATTCTTTGCCTGGGAACTTATCGAATGGGGCGTCGGCCTTGTCTTTGACCTTGTAGGTGGCGCCGGCGGTGTTGTCGGTACCAGCGCTCAAGTCGATGTAGTTGGCGACACAGCTGTCACAGAAGGCGGCGACATCACTCTTGCCGGAGATGAGGTTGACGGCTGAACCTTGGTGTGAACCACCGAATTGCACGTCGGCAAAGAACTTGTCAGCGCCACCTTCGAGCAAATCGTCTGCCTTGAGTTCTTTCCACTTGTCTTGGGCGCTAAAGAACTTCACGATGTTTTTTGAAGGAACCTTGAAGCCTGAGGTTGAGCTGTTTGAAACGAATGAGAATTTTTTGCCTTGGATGTTGGCGATGCTGTAGGCACCGTCTTTCATGTAGTCGGCTTCGCTACCTTTGTTGACGGCCAACCAGCTGTGGTAGATGGCGTCTTTGGCAGTCCCCGAAGCGCCACTGGTGATAACCAATGGGACGACTTTGGCATTCTTGTTCTTGGCTTCGATATAGGACTGGGCGCCAAAGAAGGCCAAATCAGCGTTGTCGTTGGCCATGGCTTCGACGGCGATGATGTAGTCGGTGGTCAATTTGTGTTCGACGGGGCGGCCGAGGGTTTCGCTGACCAATTTGCCAATGGCATCGCGGGCATCGGTGAGTTCGGCGCCTGATTCATTGGGCAACCATACGATAACGACGGGCTTGGCGTTGGCAGCTGGGGCCTCGGTGGCAGCTGGGGCGGCGGGGGCTTCGGTGGCGGCCGGGGCGGCTTCGGGGGCCTTGGTTGGTTCGGCGGCAGGTGCTTTGGCACCACAAGCGGCCAACAGTGATAGCATCACGAGTAACCCAAATACTTTGCGCATGACATCTCCTCGTATTGACAACGTGTCAACAGATGCAATTCTGTGACTGCTTGTACTGTAGAGGAGCAATGTAAAAAACATGTCAAAACGAGACAAGCATTGGTTTAACGTTGGGCATAGAAATTGGTCAACCCATGATTGTCTTTGTGTTGTCGGATGACTAAAAAAGCGCGACAGGAGGTATTCCTGTCGCGGTGGCAAGGCGGTTTTTGGCGAATCGAATGCTCAGATAAATTTGTGCGTGATTTGGGTGAGTTGTGCAGCGGGTACTCCAATCTGGGTGAGATAATTCACCGTGCTGCCATACGTTTTTTTAATATAATCCAACACATTCCCCATCGTATCACTTTGGATGCCAATGATTTGTTCATATGTCGCTTCATCGATGTGGGATGGGCGGTCGCGGCGGAGCTCAGGCAACAGCGGCGTGATGTGGTCGGCAGTGGCGACATAATCGGCAATGATTTGTGGGTGGGGAACTTCCACCAAATCGAGCAACAATGCAGCGATGATACCCGTGCGGTCTTTGCCCACGCGACAATGAAAAAACGTCCCACCTGGCGCATCTGCAAGCTGCATAAATGTTTGTTGGATGGGGGCGCGGCTTGTTTCGAGCAAATGAATATAAAAATCGTCGAGGCGGGTGATGACGTTGCTGGTATTGTGTGACACGTGAAACAACGGAATCGCCACGTAGCTGATGTCAGCGTGATTTGCGAGTGGATTGGGTGCGGTTTGTTGTTCGTGGGCGTGGCGTAAATCAATCACCGTGGTGATATTGTGTGTGGTGAAATAGGCCAGATCGCTGGTGGTGACGCGGTGGGGCGAGTCCCCCCGCCAAAAAACATTGGGGCGGGTGGTATGGCCGTTGCTGGTGACAAATCCCCCCAAATCGCGCAGGTTGTGTAGCCCAGGAACCTGATGTGTTTGTGCCATATGATGCTCCACTCTATTTTTACATTTCTACCATAGCATTTTTTGATGAATTGCATACTATTATTTGGTTAATATTTGGCAAAATTAGTCTGTTTTTTGTTGAAAAACTATGTGGCGCAGGCCCAGGCTAGTCCAGCGTCACGTGAAAATCCCAGTGGTGGGAAGCCGTTGTGGCGTGCGACGTCGTCGCCCCACAACACCGCAATCTGAGTGGGGTAATCAATGGCAATCAAATATGGGTGAATGATGTGGTCGGTATAGTCTAATTCTTCCGGTGAAATTGCGGGAATCCACCCGCCAAAGCGCAATGCTCCCTGCTCTTGGTGGAGCATAGATGCAATGTCGTGTGGCAGGCCGTATCTGGTCTGGTGGTAATTGCGGTAGCAGCTGGCACGTACCAGACTACGGATGTGGGGGATGGAGACGGGATCGCTGGCAAAGAGTACGGTGGTTAGCCAACGAGAGTGAGGTGCACCAAAGCGCTGGCGCATTTCCGTGGCGCTCCGCTCGGTCCAGCCACCGGCAACGTCGTCTGCCACACCGAATCCATGGTGATAATCGCCCAAATCACCGAGTTGGGCTTCGGCTTCCGCAACCCACGTACTGGCGAGGGTGTCGATATCTGCACTGATGAGTTGATCAATGTACGTCGCAATATGTGGTTTGGCCATGGGATTCATCACACCGAGGGGTGTGACAACGGTCGTGACGGTACCCCCGAGTAATGCCAAATAGCGCGGGAAGCGCAGACTGGCATCGCGGGGGAGGTGGTAGAGCGGGCGGATAGTGGCGAGGAGCGCGACATGCTCTATCACCGCTTAATCCATCCAGTAGCGCAGGGGCGCACGTGATTGGTGCACGATGGCTTGGGCGATGCGTTGGGCGCAGATGGCCCCCACCAGGTTGCCGGTGCCACTATAGCCGCCACATACCCACAGGCGTGGCGCGATTTCTTGTACCAATGGGCGCACATCATCGATGCGGTAGCCCACACTGGCCGCCCAGCGATGGGTGACGGGAGCGCTGCTGTTGACGACGGTGCGGAGTGTGGCTTCCATGGCGGCTTGCACCGTTGCAGTCGGACCGGCGTTGTCTCCCCATTCTTGGTCGGCGTAGCGGTCGCGACTCCCCCCGAGGGCGATACTGCCATTGGGGAGTTGTTGCCAATAATCATACCCATAACGGTAATAGACTGGTTGGGCGATGGTGATATGTGGATCGGGGGCGGTGGCTAGCATTTGTAAGCGGGTGGTACGCACGTGGGGCGCGAGTTGTGGAAACAGCCGATCCAAATTGCCATCCACTGCTACGATGATGTATTTGCAGGTGATGGTGTGACCATTGGCCAAAATCTGCCCACCGGTGATGTGTTGGGCGGTGGTGCGTTCGTACAGCCGGGCGCCGGCCCTGACTGCGGCGCTGGCCATGCGCCGCACCCGTGCGAGCGGCTGGAAGCCGCCGTCATGGGGGAAGTACAAGCCACGTCCTGCCGGACCATCATATAAATCCACCGCCAGCCCATCGGCCTGCATGACGCGATATTGCGCCATGCAATCGGCGTATTCTTTGTCGTCACAGGCGATGCGCACCGAGCCAGTTTGGCGGAATTGGGGCTCCGTGGCCTTGAGCTGTGCGATGGCGTCGAGGGTTTGTTGATAAAGCGCCGTGGCGGCATGGTGACCTAATTGTGCCACCGCATCGTGATGGAACGAGGCGACCCCCGCCAAAATAAACCCGCCGTTGCTTCCGGCGGCTCCGGCTCCCACCATGCCGGCATCGATGCCGATGACATCGACGCCGTGCTGGAGCAATTCGTGGATGGCGTGCAGGCCAGATCCGCCTAACCCGACCACGCATACATCACACGATACATTGTGATTAAGCGATTCCAATGCGGGCCACGCACTGTCATTCCAGATGACATCGTTGAGGTAGACCATCTTTAACTCCTGGTGGGTTAGTTTTGTCAATATCTATCGAGTATACCCGATTCGTTGAAATTGAAAATGAAAAATTGAAAATGAAAAATTGCCTCCAACGTCATTCCATGCTGGGTGCGCGCACCCGTAACGTAGAATCTCCGCTGTGAAATTGAAAATGAAAAATTGAAAATGAAAAATTGCCTCCAACGTCATTCCATGCTGGGTGCGCGCGCCCGTAACGTAGAATCTCTGTGGCGGGATGCCTCCGCGTCCTCTGTGTCCTCTGTGCGAGACAATGAAAAACCCCTCGCAGTGGATCCTTCGAATTCACGATATAATTGAGCATCCTGCTATATAAATGAGGTCACTATGATTTCTGCGGCTCAGCCTATTCCCCTCAGTGATGCCCAACTGATTGCGATAACGCACACCTGTTATGGTTTCGTCCCCCAAATTCAACGCTTACCTGGCGAATACGATACCAATGCGGTGGTGATTCACCCCGATGGCCACCGTTTTGTATTAAAAATTATGCACCCCGAGCGCGACAGCAGTTTTGTCGAAATGCAAATTGCCGCCCTCACTCATTTGGCACACACAGCCGCAATTGTGCCGGTACAACGGGTCATCTCCCAGACAAGTGGTGCGCAATGGTCGCTCCAGACCATTGCTGACCGCCCCCAAATCGTCTGGATGCTGAGTTACCTCGACGGCACGTTGTTTGCCGAGGCCAATCCCGTCGACGACAACTTGGTGACTCACCTTGGTCATTTGCTTGGCCAAATCGACGCCGGCCTGCGCGATTTTGCCCACCCTGCCACCATCCGGACCCTCGAATGGGATGTGCTGCGCGCCAGTTGGATCGGCGAATACCTGCACACCATCGCTGACCCCGCCCAACAAACCATCGTACGCGACATGCTGGCCAGCTTCGAGGCCACAATCGCCAGTCAAGGAGCTCACCTGCGCCAAGGGGTAATTCACGGCGATGCCAACGATTACAACCTCGTAGTGGGGGCGCCGGGCTACCAAAAACGCCAAATCAGTGGCGTGTTGGATTTCGGCGATATGATGCAAACGGCGGTGGTGGCTGAGCTCGCGATTTCGGCGGCCTATGCCATGATGCGCCACCCCCAGCCCCTCGATGCATTGATGCTGATGACCAGCGCCTACCACGCCCAATACCCCCTCAACGAAGCCGAAGTGGCGGCGTTGTTTGATTTGATTTGTATGCGCTTGTGTATCAGCGTGACGGTGTCGGCCATCCGCAAGCAACAACGCCCCGACGACCCCTACATGGTCGTCAGCGAAGCCCCAGCCTGGCAACTCCTCGGTCTGCTGGCCAAAACCCACCGGCGCATGATTCACTACCGCTTGCGCAACGCCTGTGGCTATACGCCGGTGCCCCAACACGACCGTATCGTGGCCTGGATTGCTGAGCAGCAGACGGCGCCGTTGCTGGGCCGTGAATTGGCTCCCCACGAAACCGTCGCCCTCGACTTGAGTGTGGGCAGCCCGGTGCTGGGTGCCGATCCCCGCAATTCGTCGATGCCCCGCTTTGCGCATATCATTGAACAATATATGGACGGCCGCATCGGGATTGGTGGCTACCTCGAGCCCCGCATGATTTACACCACCGACCGCTATGCGCTGTCGGGGGGCATTACCGAAGAACGGCGTATGCTCCATTTGGCCATCGATTTTTGGTGGCCAGCCGGCACCGCCATCCACGCCGTCTTGCCCGGCCGCGTCTATATGCTGGAATACCTGCCGGCGGATTTGGATTACGGCTACTTGACCGTGCTCGAACACACCACTAGCGACGGCGACAAATTCTATACCGTCTACGGCCACCTCAGCGACGAATCAATGCGTACCTTGGTGATGGGGCAAGAAGTGGCGGCTGGACAACGCATCGGCAGCTTTGGCATCCCCGATGTCAATGGTAAATGGCCCACCCACGTCCACTTCCAAGTGGTGTTGGACTTTATCGACATGGGGCGCGACTTCCCCGGTGTCGGCTATGCCTCACAACGGAATGTGTGGGCGTCGTTGTCACCCAGCCCCAACCTGTTGTTGCGGATGGATCCGGCCCGCTTCCCCGCCCCGCAAAAACCATTGGCGGAGAGTTTGCAAGAGCGCCGCGAGCGGATGGGCGGCAATCTGAGTATTTCGTATAAACGCCCCCTCAAAATCGTGCGCGGCTGGCAACAATATCTGTACGACAGCAATGGCCAAGCCTATATCGATGCCTACAACAATGTGGCGCATGTGGGGCATTGTCATCCACGGGTGGTGCAAGCAGCGACGGCTCAATACGGCTTGCTGAGCACCAATACGCGCTATATCAATGACCAGATGCAAGAATACGCCCGACGCTTGACTGCCACCTTGCCCAAGGAACTCGAAGTCTGCTACTTTGTGAATTCGGCTAGCGAAGCCAACGAGTTGGCCATCCGCTTGATGAAAGCCGCTACCGGCCGCAAAGAAATGATTGTGCTCGAAGCGGCCTATCATGGTCATACCAACACACTGATTGACATAAGCCCGTATAAACATGATGGCCCTGGCGGTACTGGCGCACCAGATTGGGTCTTTACGGCGCCCATTCCCTGCGATTACCGTGGTCCATTCAAACGCAACGACACACAGGCTGGCGCCAAATACGCCCTGCAGGTCCAAGAGGTGATTGCCCGCATTCAAGCCCAAGGGCGTCAATTGGGTGGCTATATCGCCGAAACCCTGCCTAGTGTGGGTGGTCAAATCGTTTTGCCCGCCGGCTACCTGGCTGACGTCTACAAATACGTGCGGGCCGCTGGTGGTATCTGTATGGCCGACGAAGTGCAAGTGGGCTTTGGGCGCATCGGTACCCACTTCTGGGCATTTGAGGCGCATGACGTGGTGCCAGACATCGTGATTATGGGCAAGCCCATTGGCAATGGCCAGCCCTTGGGCGCCGTAGTGACGACCCGGGCGATTGCCGATGCCTTTAATAACGGCATGGAATATTTCGCCACCTTCGGGGGTAACAATGTCTCGATGGCTGCAGGGTTGGCGGTGCTCGACGTGTTGCGCGATGAACCGTTGCAACACAACGCCTTGGTGATTGGCGAGCGCCTGCTGGCCGGATTACGTGCCATCGCACCCAAACACGCCTTGATGGGCGATGTACGCGGCGCCGGGCTCTTTTTGGGCGTAGAATTGGTGCGTGACCGCGCCACGCTCGAGCCAGCCGAAGACGAAGCCTCGTATGTGTCGAATCGCTTACGCGATTACGGGATTTTGGCGGGCACCGATGGTCCCTTCCACAATGTCGTCAAAATCCGCCCCCCCATGCCGTTCGATGCCGATAATGCTGATTACCTGCTGGACTGTTTTGATCGCATCATGCACGAAGATTTTGTGCGGCGCTAACCGACACTGTTGCCCGCAACGGGCATATGGTACACTGTGATTATTGAATGAAAAGGAGCTACTGTAATGATTGCAACACAAGTCTTTGGACGTACCGGCCATATGAGCACCAAGACGATTTTTGGTGCGGCTGCCTTGGGTAATGTCGACCAAAAAACTGCTGACGCCACCCTCGAATTGTTGATTGAACATGGGATTAACCATATCGACACCGCTGCCAGCTACGGTGATTCCGAAGACCGCATCAAGCCTTGGTTTAGTCATGGCCGCCGCGACCGCTTCTTTTTGGCCACCAAAACGGGCGAACGCACCTATGCCGCCGCCCGCGACCAAATCCGCACCTCGCTCAAACGCATGGGTGTCGACCACATCGAGTTGATCCAGTTGCACAATCTGGTTGATCAAGCCGAATGGGATATGGCCATGGGCCCCGACGGCGCCCTCAAGGCCTGTGTCGAAGCCCAAAAAGAGGGCCTGGTCAAGTACATCGGCGTGACCGGCCACGGTGTGCAAGTTGCCAAGCGCCACTTTGAATCACTCGAGCGCTTTGACTTCGATAGCGTGTTGTTGCCCTATAGCTACATCATGATGCAAAATCCTGAGTACGCCGCGAATTTTGAAAAATTGCTCAACCGTTGCCGTGAACGCAATGTGGCGGTGCAAACCATCAAAGCCATTGTGCGCCGCCCATGGGCCGAAGGAATCGACCGCTACAGCGCCACTTG
Source organism: Roseiflexaceae bacterium (assembly GCA_947450095.1). GTDB lineage: Bacteria > Chloroflexota > Chloroflexia > Chloroflexales > Roseiflexaceae > UBA965. The sequence continues at coordinate 2,964 of CANFUF010000068.1, read as the reverse complement.
GTACGAGCCCTTGACCGAACAAGATCAAATCGACACTGCCGCCCATTGGGTGTTGGGTCGCAAGGGTGTCTTTTTGAATACGGTGGGTGACGTCAACATTCTGCCCCGTGTCTTTGATGCCGCCGAGCGTTTTGTGCATGCGCCATCGGAGTTGGCCATGGAACAGTTGCTCAAATTGCAACAAATGTCGCCGCTGTTTGTTGACTAATTTCGGTTGAATTTGTGGAGCACAATGATGTACGACGCACATACCAATGAATTTGCGAATTCAGGCTATACCATCGTCCGCGGGCTGTTTTCGCCAGCTGAAGTTGCCCACATGCAAGCGCATTACCTGCAACTCAATGTGGAAAAACGTGCCAAGGCGGAGGTGAATGGGGTCAAAGACGAACACGACCCGCTCAAACGCTTCCCGCGCATGTTGCAAATGCATCGCTGGGACGAGGTGAGCCTGCAGTTTTTGTTGGATAGTCGCCTCAAAGTCGCCATGACGGCGATTTTGGGGAGCGAGCCCTACGCCGTGCAGTCGATGATTTATTTCAAACCACCCACGGCTCGTGGCCAAGCCTTGCACCAAGACCAATACTACCTGCGGGTCGAGCCGGGCACCTGCGTGGCAGCCTGGCTGGCACTCGATGATTGCGACGAAGAAAACGGCTGTCTACAAGTAGTCCCCGGTAGTCACAACTTGCCGGTGCTGTGTACGATTGCTGCCGACTCGACCCAGAGCTTCACTGATGTGACAGTGCCTGTGCCCGAAGGGATGACCGTGGCGCCGGTGCTGATGCAGGCCGGCGATGTGTTGTTTTTTAATGGGCAATTGATACACGGCAGTTTGCCAAATCGCAGTAGCGACCGCTTTCGCCGTTCGTTGATTGGCCACTACGTGGTAGGCGAAGCCGAAAAGGTCTACAAGTGGTATCATCCCGCCTTGAAGTTTGATGGCACCACCATGACCCTCGGCGAAAGCCAAGATGGTAGTGAATGTGGGGTCTGGGTAGAGCGTGATGGCACGCGTAGTGTGGAAATGATCGGGCTCACCAAAGCGGTGGGTGTCGCGCAATAAATGACTTCTCCGGTATTAGGAATCACGGCTACCGGATAAAACCGGTGGCCGTGACGCATGTAAGGAGCCTGTGTGTACTATAGTCGTCTCCAAGAGCAATTAGCCAGTGGCAAAACGGTGGTGACGGGTGAAATCGCCCCACCTCGTGGCGCCTCACCGGCTACGTTATTACGAGTTGCCAGCAACCTGGCCCCCGCCGTCGATGCCCTCAATTTGACCGACAACCAGCGTGGGCTGGGGCGGATGTCGGCCATGACGGCGGCGATTTTTTTGCGCCAACAAGGCTATGAAGTCATCGCCCAAATGACCTGCCAGCACCGTAATCGGATTGCCTTGCAATCGGATGCGTTGGGTGGGGCAACCTGTGGCGTGACCAATATTTTGGCGATGACCGGTGACCACCCCAAAATCGGTGATCATCCCGAGGCCAAAAACGTCCTCGATGTGAATTCTTTCCAACTCATCAAAATGTTACGTACGATGCGCGATGAAGGCACCCTGCAAGCGGGGACACCTCTCAGTGACGCTCCCAAGTATTTTGTGGGTGGCGTAGCCAATCCCAATATCGAAAAAGCGACCCGGCTCGAACGCAAAATCACCTTTGGTGCCGAGTTTGTGCAGACCCAGATTATTTTTGATGTGGCGCGCTTTGCTGAATGGATGCACGACGTCCGCACCCTCGGATTGCACCAGCAGGCGGGAATTATGGCGGGCATCATGGTGATTAAGTCGGCGCAGTCGGCACGCTTTTTGCGCGACCATTTGCCGGGATCGCGGGTGCCCGAGTCAATCATCGAGCGCATGGAAGCTGCCGCCGACCCCGAAGCCGAAGGTGTCACTATTGCTGCCGAGTTGTGTCACCAGTTGTTGGCCATCGAGGGAGTGCGTGGGGTGCATTTGATGACGGTGGGTTGGAGCAAAGCCATTCCTCTGGTGGTGGCACAGGCTGGTTTGCGTAAGTAGGGCGAATTGGGATGTGTTGTGGGTATGATAATTGGCTGATTGGGTGGGTGTGATTGCGAAAACCTATTGCATTACACAGGGGATTTGCGTTACAGTAGCGATAGCATTCGAAAATGAACAGATGAGCGTGGCTGTAACGCACCCCTAAAAACAACGAATATACGAGGTGGTCTATGCGGGTAGTAAAATTTGGCGCTATTGCCTTTGCCGATGTGACCCGAATGCGTGAATCTGTGCGAATCGTGCGTGAATTGCACCGCACCAATCATACCCCCGCGGTGGTGTGTAGTGCGTTGCCTGGGATTACCGATGCGCTGTTGCGTGCCGCCCGCGCCTCTGCGCATGGTGGTGAACAAGAAACTGATGTGGCGCGCCGTGAATTGTGGAATCGCCATCGCCAAATCGCCGAAAAAATGGTGACCGATGACTGGGAACGCGAAATGCTGTTCCAAAAATTGTCAGAACTGCTCAAGCATCTCGACCGTATGACCCGGGCCATGGCCACGCTCGGTGAATACTCGGCGCGGGGGATTGACTCGATTGCCAGTTTGGGTGAGCGCTTCGCCGCCCACCTCGTGGCCGTGGTGCTGCGCCAGAGTGGTGTGCCGGCGCAAATGATCGATGCTACCGATTTGATTATTACCGACGATCATTTCGGCTCGGCGCGCCCTTATTTCAACGATACAACAGCCCGCATCCGCGAACGCCTGTTACCAACCATGCAAGCAGGAATTGTGCCAGTGATTACCGGCTACACCGGTGCCACCCGTAATGGGGTGGTGACGACCCTTGGCCGTGGCGGTGGCGACTATACGGCGGCCTTGGTGGGGGCGGCCCTTGAGGTCGATGAAGTCTGTTTGTGGACGGACGTCGATGGCATTTTAACTGCCGACCCCAAAATCGTGGCGCATGCCGTGCCCTTGCCCGAATTGTCG
>CANFUF010000067.1 GCA_947450095.1 Roseiflexaceae bacterium | reverse complement strand
CACGATGATCCCATCGCACCCCGATGATTTTACGGGGGGGGCATATAATGACGCCCCTACGATTATGTTCGGGTGTCATCCCATGGCACCCCAACGATGATCCCATCGCACCCCATTATGTTCGGGTGTCATTCCATGGCACCCCCACGATGATCCCATCGCACCCCCACGATCTTACGGGGCGGCCATATAATGACGCCCCTACGATTATGTTCGGGTGTCATTCCTACGGCTGTTGCCTGCCACGTTTCTCTTGCCATTCCTGAGGATTATGCAAAATATACGCACGTACATTCTGCAAATGTCTATCCGAACGGATAATTGAATCATAAAAATTCGCTTGCCAGACCACATATGTTGGATCATCATACATATTACGCACTGCAATAGTCACGCCGCGCTTGAATGATGATATGAGCGTGCTCAATGAATGCGGCAACAAACGTTGCGCGGCGGCGGATTTCTGATTGCCACCTTGCGTTGGCGGTCGCAAGTTGTGTGTTGGCTCTCTTGTAAGCTGCACAATTGCGTGGAAGTGCGTTGGCATTAGCTGATACACATCCAATACCACGTCGGGATGAATCTGGGGAATCTGCGCCCACTGATCAATGACTAACTGGCCAATTCTGCTAGGCTGCATTTTTGCATCAACGACCTTACCAAATATCTGCACATTATCCGCCGTACTTATGACAATTGCATACATATTTGGCGTCTGATAATTAAATCCAACCAGTCGCCTCGTATTTTTGTGTCGACGTTTTGGTGACATACAGCACTCCTTCTCACACTACTGTATGTACTACCGTTTTTAATGTCCAAAAAGGTCTGCGCACACTTTATAAATTGGAAGAAAAATATTCATCACACTGAGATTTTTCATATCCACATATGTGGATGCGGATATTGGTAGAGTAAAAGGAGTCTTGTTGCCACAACAGAAAGGTTCCTATGTCAATTCGCAATGGTATTATTTTGATTGCGCTCTTGCTTGGATTAGGAATCCAGCCAGCCGTCCCCACCCAGGCCGCGTCACGATGCTTCAGCGAAACCAATCAATGTATCGATGGGCGCATCCGCGAATTTTGGGAACAGAATGGTGGATTAGCGGTGTTTGGGCTACCGATTGGCGGTATCGAGCACGTCCTCATCGAAGGTAAACAAGTCGACATTCAGCGCTTCGAGCGTAATCGCCTTGAACTCCACCCCGAAAACGCCCGGCCATATGACGTGTTGTTGGGGCGGCTCGGTGTGCAATATTTGCAACGCACATACAACACAGAAAATCTGCCATCAAAAGGCATTGCTGAAAAAGATATTGGAGGCAACTATCTTGCCTATCGCGACGATTGTCATTGGTTTGTAGAAGTCCAACATTATGCATGCAGTGAATTTTATGAATACTGGCATACGCATGGCTTACAGCTTGATAATAATCATAGTAGTTTTACTGAAGCAGAAAGTATGGCATTGTTTGGGATGCCGATTTCCTCATTTCAAACACAAACCATCGATGGCCATGAATTTTTTGTACAAATCTTTGAACGGGCACGCTTTGAATACCACCCAGAAAACATAGATCCATACAAGGTGCAACTCGGCTTACTCGGTCGCGAAGAGGCACCGATTGCCACAGAAATCACCCCTACCACCACAACCACAAGTGATTCAACTAATGCAAATGCACAACCAATTTTGCCAGAAAGTGATTTGGCTGCATTCCGCTACAAAATGCCCGCCCCTGGATATTGGATGGCGAGCAATGGAGGCATCGTTGCATCAGCAGGGAGCTTCCAATACTTCCGGGTATTAAAAGGTTATACGGCACCAAAAGGTTACAAATATGTAGTATTTGCGATTACCATCAAAAATAATCAATCGGCAGATTCATATAGTCGTTATGTAAATTCCGCCTATTTTACCATTACCGATCTTGAAGGTGGCACACATACAACAGACGTACTGACATATCATCTCGAAGGATTATTTACAGACGCGTCGCTCCGACCTGGTGAACAAACTGGCGGTCAAATTGCCTTTCTCATTCCCAGCAATAGTGCCCCTGCCCAAATACACGTAGACTTTACCTATACCCCCATAACAATCGAACTCCGTACATGGCCAATTACGAATTAACTCAAAATAACACCCCACCATCTCGTATTGTAACGCGATGGTGGGTAATAACATCACAATGTTATTTACTTCGCTGGGATTGCCAAGTCTGATAGGAATATCTGCCAGTAGAGCTCAAAACGTCGCAGGATTGATTCGTCGTTCCAATTTCCAAGACTCGGTGGGGCAAGTTGATGAATTTTTCGTAAAACAGGCTGTTCTCCATAAGATAATGATCGTCCAAATTCTTTCTCATCACATAGTGATTGAGTCAACAATAGGTTGGAAGACATATAGACATTTGTTTTAAGCATTGGTTGCTTATTTTGCGCATCGCGTTGGTCTTTAGGGTGTGCCAAAACTAGATTACCAATACTATCATAAATTTTCATATCATTACTTAATGATATCGGATAAATATGTTCTAAATCATATCCAACGTAATCTGCTGATTTCAACACCGTTGTTGTCATTAACATTGAATCAAGCTCTGGTAAAGCAGGAATCATCGCATCTCGTTGAATTTTACGACTGATTCTAGCTAGTAAATAACGAATTCGTTTCTTTTCTGTTGATTTTTTAGTAGATAACAAACGAAAACTTGTTTTTGCTACTTCTAATAAATCTTGCCACTCAGAATCATTAACAGTCAGTGCTGCAATAACTTCTTGTGGAGTCGCATTTTTATCAAGTTGTTTTATTCTAATGCCCCATTTTGGAACTATTTTTTCATAATTCTGAGGTCTTTCTTTAGCAATCAGAGATACGATAGTACGGTCTTCTACACAATGAGCTAAAGCTTCAAAAGATTGCTCACTTAAATGAGATCCAATCAATAACATAGGGAAATGCTGAACCGTTTTAAAATAACGATTGCTCTGATTAAACTCGCTTTTCGCACCATTCGGCATTTTACCCAAATCAAGATTTTTTAATTGTGTCGCTTTTAACGGCAAACTATCTGCAAATTTCATGGCTTCGTACCGAGTATTGTTAAAGATTTTTCTCCAGACATCCCGCATTTCTAAACTACTTACTAATTCGCCCTTCTCCATAATAACTATGGAGCGTAACAGATATTCCATATTACGAATTCGATTATTTTTACACGTATATAATTTTTCCGCAGTGAATGACCAGTTTTTAGATATTTTGTCACGGTCTGATTCATTTTGAATAATATCAAATAGCAAATTTTTAACAAGATCCGAACTACTTAAAGATAATCCTCGATTATTAATACGCTCAAAAACCTTGACTGCATCATCATAAGAAGGTAATTCAAGACGAACTAAATGAACACCTTGTACTAATCGCTCATACATTGCAGGAATATCTTCAGGTTGTGGCCAGTTTTCCTCAATAAATTTAACTGCAGTTAAATATGCTTCATGTAAATTTTGTTGCGTCCAACCAGTGATTTTTACTTGTTGTGAATCACGAATCAAACTATCTACATATTCAACTCCTTCTTCTGAAACAGTAACTCTCGAATATAATTGACCATTTTTATAGTATTTAATGAGCTGATCCAATTGTCCATATTTATATCCTAATTCTCCATTTTGCAACATATTAGGAATACTACGAAATTTTTTTTGTATCGCAATTAATAGTAATAATAATGATGTAGCTCGTTGTTGCCCATCAACAAGTATGTATTGTCCATCAACAAGTGAATGAGTTACAATCACTTGACCCAGCAAATAAACTGGTTCGCCACTATCAATAAACTCTAAAAGGTCATCAAATAATTCTGTAATCTGCTCAGATTTCCAGGCATACCCGCGTTGAAACGGCGGAACAGCATATGATTTATTATGAAAAAATTCAAGTATTGGCAAACAATCAGACATAGGTTTCAACACAGGTGAAGACATAAACCCTCCATTTGACGTTTTACGTGCGATCGTGATCTATAGATCATAAATTGCCACGATCATTCTGTCAATCATGCGATGCCCACAACACCACAACGCCATCCCGCATTGAAACGGGATGGCGTCGCACAATCATAAAACAATTTATCAGACCTCTACGCCGCCTTGTGCTTGGCGCGGATGTCGGCGATGGCGCGCTCGATGCGCACCTCGTCACCGCTACTCTCGAGGGGGTCTTTGCGCAGGCGGTGGCGCAAGGCCAACACTGCCACCCGCAACACGTCGTCAGCAGTGGCCAAGGTGCGCTTTTCGTAGGCGGCCATAGCCCCCGCCGCCCGGATCAAGGTCAGCTCGCCACGATGGCCGTCGATGGCCAGCAACGCACACAGCTCGGCGGCGGCATACAAGGCATCATCGGCCACATCGACTGCCGGCAAAAGTTTTTGGGCGGCCTTGATGCGCTTGCCCAGCTTCTGTTGCTCTTTGTCCCAATTGGCACAAAACGCCACTGGGTCGAGGTCAAAGGCCCGCCGCCGGCGCACGATTTCGACCCGCTCGTGGATGTCGGTCACCGTGGTAATCCGGGCATGTAAGCCAAAGCGGTCTAGCAATTGGGGGCGCAAATCGCCTTCTTCGGGGTTGCCACTGCCCACCAGCACAAACCGGGCTGGGTGGCGTACGCTAATCCCTTCACGCTCCACCACGTTGACACCACTGGTCGCCACGTCGAGCAACAAATCGACCAAATGGTCTTCGAGCAGGTTGACTTCGTCGATATACAAAAACCCGCGATTGGCCCGAGCCAACAACCCCGGCGCAAAAGCCTGCACCCCGTCCACCAAGGCCCGCTCGATGTCGAGTGCCCCTACCACCCGGTCTTCGGTGGCGCCGAGGGGCAAATCGACCACAGGCACCATGCGGGTCAGGCTTTTGGATTTGGGATGCTCCGCACAAAAACTGCACAGCGGCGATGGTCGCATTGGGTCACAATTATATGGGCAGCCTGCCACGACTTTGACCACCGGCAACATCGATGCGAGCGCCCGCACTGCGGTACTTTTGGCGGTGCCGCGATGCCCCATAATCATTACCCCGCCAATCGATGGGTCGATGACACACAACGCTAAGGCCAGTTTGAGCTCGCTTTGTCCCACAATGGCCGTGAATGGAAAGACCTGGTGGATGCTCGGTTCCTTGACTTCTTTGGGTTCCTTGACTTGGTCTATTTCGTGCGACATCGGTCGCATCCTTTCTATTACCCCAATAGCACCGCCACTGGTTTTCACCAGCAGATCAACAGCAAGAAGCGTTACCCCTACTCAGCGGATGCTCGCGCCGGGTCAATCTGGGTAATCCCCACCACAAAACGTCGTTCGTAGGGCTGTGGGATGGTTAAATCGGGCCATTCTTGGCTAGCCCATACCTCGACTTGGTCGAGGGTGTCGTTGAGTAATTGCGGGTCAATCGCCCAGGTTTCGGGGTCGTTGCGGGCCCGCATACTGGCAATAATCGCCGCCGGAGCCGCTTGGTCGTACCAACTAGTGGCCGGGGCTTCGGGCGCCGTAATCCCACCAAGACGCGCCAAAAACTGCTGGCGGGCAGCCCCTACCCCCGGCGGACGAATCCCCGGCGATAGACTCATAATCACTTCACGCATTTTGGCACGCATGCGCATGCTACATGACTGCGGGTCGCTCCAGTCACGCCCTTCGATAAACAACCCACCTGGGCGCAAAACCCGCGCGATTTCGCGCATGGCCAAGCGCCAATCGCTGGCATGATGAAGCACGTGTACCGCCAACACCGCATCGAAACTGGCATCGGCAAAGGGTAACTGCATCATGTCGGCCAAGGCGATTTGGTCGAGCTGGCGATTCATCGCCACCGCCAACATCCCTGGTGAAATGTCGATACCGACTACTTCGCCCCCGGCCGCCACTACCGGCGCCGCAATCCGCCCCGTGCCAATCCCGATTTCGAGGATGCGTTTGCCCTGCCCGACCTGATCGACCAAGTACTGCCCTACCGCCTGTGATACCGCCGGGCTATGTAAATGCAAATCGTCGTAGTGGCTGGCTACTTGTTGAAAATCAAACTTTGCCATGATTCCCTCAATATCCATCGATTGCACTACGGCGCATCAATCGTTGCGCCGTAGTGCAATCGTTAGGCATCACCACCAATAATTATGCGCTTGCGCCTTGTTCCATTGCCAACGTCAAATCTGCTACCGATACACTGCGGAAGCGCTGGACGTTGACGTTGCGCAATACCGCCATACCGACGATCATCAATACCACTTCAAATCCAAAGATAGCGGTATAGCCGACAGTGGCCGAAAGAAGATGCGTTTCGATTAAGGCACTCTTGAGCGCCCCACTCAAAATCGACGACATCCCCATCCCAAATGATTGCGCCATGCCCCACATACCCATATAGAGCCCGGTTGAGCCTTCGACCGTCATGTCCATCATCATCGACAATGCACCGACATTATAAAAACCAGTAAACAACCCCATCACTACCAACGCAGGCGTCAGTAAGGATTGTTGATGCAACATAGCTGACATCGTCAACAACCCCAACCCAAAGGCCGTCCCAAAGCCCCCAATTTGGCCAATGAGTTTTTTCGAGATGCTGGTGGAGCTACTAATCGCCCCCATCAAAATCATGCCACCCAACACTCCACTGCCCCACAACGTGTTGAACGATGAGGTTTGCTTAATCGTCATGCCAAAAACTTCAGCACCAAAGACTTCGAGGATGGCGTCTTGCAAAAATATGCCCAAGATACTAAAAAAGACAAAGCCAAAGAAGGCCCGCACTTGGTCGTTGGTGCGCACCATTTTGACGGCAACGCCAATGGCATTGAGTGGTGATACTGCCGCAGTTTGTGATTGGGATGCCAAGACTTGCAATTCAGCGGCAGTACGACGTTTTTCCATACCCAGCATCGGCAAGGAAGCCACAAACACCACCAACGGGGTGAAATTGTACAAGCGTTGCATTTCGGCGATATTGAGAGTATCACCCATGGTGGCTTTGACCACGATGGCCGCCGCGATGGCACTGATAATCGTAAAGGTCCAGACCACCGCTACCACAATCCCACGTCGCTCTGAGGTGGTGACTTCGGCAATCAATGAGTGGTGTGAGTCACCTGTCGCTGCAAAGCTAATCCCGAAACAGAGCAACAGCGCAAAGCCTGCCACGTAAGTCCAACTCTGCCCTTGGCTCATGGCCACTGCCACACTGGGTAATGCCATAAATACGAGGCTTGCCAGCATACTACCGATGAAAAAATACGGCGTACGTCGGAATCCCAAAATCGGATAACGATCACTCATGCGCCCAAATACCACTTGAAATGGTGATAAAAAATTATGCATGCTAATCATCACCGTGATGATGACCGCGGCAATCCCCAAATCAAAAATCGCCACTCGGTTAAAATTACTCGTCAACAAGGCAAACATCCAACCTGCACCGATTTTGGGGAGCGCCAAGCGCAACGTGTTACTTATACCACGCAACACACGCAAAAAAGTTGCCATATCAGCCTCCGTTGTATTACGCACTATCAGCATCGAAAATACGTCTGCAGGAATGGGGGGTTTGTAGTGCGGAGTCGTTACAACACGAGTATAACACCCGGTATTTTGCGATAGTATGCCATAAAAAACACATTTTCCGTACTATAGTTATACATTTACTATGCACTAGACATCGTTATAAAGTAGAAAGCGTGAAGTCGGAAGTCGGAAGTACGAGGCATCTCGCATAGCCAACAATCCATCGGCAACCACACCCCACCATCATTCCATGCCGGTTGCCTCGGCAACCACACCCCACCATCATTCCATGCCGGTTGCCTCGGCAACCACACCCCACCGTCATTCCATGCCGGTTGCCCCGGCAACCACACCCCACCGTCATTCCATGCCGGTTGCCCCGGCAACCGTAGCGTGGAATCTCCGTGGCTTGCCATGCAACGATTGTAGGCAGACGTGCCCGAGGAATGTGTCACCCCCTCCCACGTCATTGCACTGCGCCTATAGCGCCATGCAATGACGTGGGAGGGGCCTCTGTGTGCTCTGTGCGAGATACATGACAATCCTCCCTTACAATTTCCCAAAAAAAGACCGATCCCCCTGCATACACAAGAGAATCGGTCGCGCACAGACGTTTGGTTATACCAAGCGAATCTCGGTTTGTTCTTTGGACAAAAAGACCACGCCGTCAGCGGTCACCAGCACGTCCTCTTCGAGACCCACATAGCCAGCCGAGGTAATCACACCTAACTCGAGGGTATAGATGTTACCGACTTCAATCTGCATATCGGGGGTATTGCCGTAGCGTTCCCAACGTGGTCCCAGCAACGGACCGCCGTCGTGACAGGCGCGCCCGAGACCATGCCCAAATGCGTGCATATATTCGGGGTAGCCGCCATCGACAATCACGTCGCGAGCCACTTGGTCGACTTCGTAGCCTTTGACACCCGGGCGGAGCGCTTTGGCACCTTCACGAATGGCTTGGCGCACGGTATCAAAGGCCCGTTGGATTTCGGGAGGCATGCCGGTTTCGCCCGGGCGACGCACGTACCACAAGCGTTGGATGTCTGAGCAGTAGCCGTCTTGTTGTACGCCGAGGTCGATATGCACGATGTGACCCGGTTCGACTTTAATGTCGGCACTCGGCACGCCATGACCCACAGCCGAATTGGGGCCGCTGTTGACGATGGGACAGCCGTCCCAGGCCCAGGCTGCCGGCAGGCCGCGTTGTTTGAATTGATCGTGGACGAAGTCGCCGATGTCTTTTTCGCTGACACCGACGCGAATCTGCGCGGTAATCAAGTCGACAATATCTTCGGTGGTATCGATGGCGGCTTGGATGCGCGCGACTTCACCGTCAGTTTTGCGGGCGCGCAAGGCGCTGAGCAACGGACCAGCGCTGACGAGGCGATTCGCAAACGGCGTGTCTTTGAGGATAGATTGGAGCATCATGTACATGCCGACCGTCAACCCGTCAGAGGTTTTGTCGTCGACACTGTAGTTGAGCCCAATCGTGCGCGGATCGAGGGCAGTCAGTTGGGCAATCAGGGTTTCTTTGATACCGGCATCGTAGCTAATGATGGTGGGAAAGACGCCGTAGCTTTCGACACCCGGCACATCATAGCGACCGACAATGGCGATACGTTGGCCGTTTTTGGCAAAAATAAACGCTGACGGCCAGGTGACATTGCTGCCGATGGCCAATTCGATGCCGGGATCGGGCGAAACGACGGTTTCGCGGGCAAAGGTCAACCAGCAATCGAGGTCGAACTCGTGGAGCAAGGCCGCTGCTTGATCGGCTTTTTCGGTGTAAATCGACATTTAGGCATTCCTTTCGTAATCAGTTGCATGGGCAGCCATTGCCCGTTGATAGAGGTCAATATAGTGCACGGCGGCTGCTGGCCACGTAAAATCACTGGCCATACCGCGGAGCATCAATTGGAGCCACACCGGCGCATCGGTGTAGAGTGTGAGGGCACGTTCGATGGTCTGGCGCAATGCAGTTGCCTGCGGTTCCGCAAAGACAAACCCCGTGCCGTCGTTGGTAATTGGCTGATAATCACGTACTGTATCGCGTAAGCCCCCCGTGGCATGCACAATCGGGACAGTACCATAGCGCATTGCAATCATTTGACTGATACCACATGGTTCTACCCGTGACGGCATCACAAACATGTCAGCACCGGCATAGATGTGGTGCGCTAATTCTTCATCAAACGTCAATCTGAAGGCTACTTGCCCGGGGAAGCGTGCTTGTAATTCGGTCAGTCGGTCGTGGTAGCGTTGCTGACCGGTACCCATCACCACCAATTGTACTCCGTGGATACGCAAGAACGATTCAATTATTTCGTCGATTAAATCGAAGCCTTTGAGGTTGGTGAGGCGCGAAATCACACTGAGCAACGGAATCTTGGCATCGACCTGCAAACCGAGCATGGTTTGCAAGGCTGCTTTGCAGGTAGCTTTGCCTTCGAGCTGGTATAGGCTATATGATGCCGCAATATTATGATCATGTGCGGGGTTATACACATCGCCGTCGATACCATTCAACACACCGTACAGACGATCGCGCCGACTACGGAGCAAGGCATCAAGGCCATGCCCTGCATCGGGAGACAATATTTCACGGGCATAGCTGGGGCTCACGGTGTTAATAATATCGGCATAGTAGATGCCACGTCCAAGTAACGTCACGGTATCGTTGCGTGCTGACCCTTCGGTGATTTCGAAATCGACTTGGGGGACCCCGGCGATTTCAAGCACACGATGACCAAATACCCCTTGGAATGCCAGATTATGGATCGTCAACAGTGACGCAGTATGCATAAACCATGTATCATCACGCAACACCGTACGCAACCAGTTGGGGATAATCGCCGTGTGCCAATCGTGGCAATGGATGACATCGGGTTGCCAATCAAGGGCGCGGGTTAATTCGAGGGCTGCCCGACAAAAAAAGACAAACCGGCGGTCGTCATCATCATACATCGACATACCATCACGATTGAAGTAGGTATCGTGCGCCACAAACCAGACCGGCACATCGGCGACCACCGTTGCTTGCACCATGGCTTGGTCATAGCCTTCTTCGATAGGAACTGCCAATGCGGGGAGGATTGTTTGTAAATCAAACCGTTCTGGGGCAATCCAGCCGTAGCGGGGCATCACCACACACACATCGTGCCCTGCAGCCCGCAAGGCTTTGGGTAAGGCACCGATGACATCGGCTAGACCACCAGTTTTGGCAAACGGCACCATTTCGGCAGCCACTATCAAAATCCGTAGTGGGTGTTGAATCATACCACTAACCCTACAATTGCCTGCGCAACCACATCTGCAGGACTACGGGCGTCGATGCGTTTGAGGAGCTGGAGTTGGTCAAAATAGGCAATCAATGGCATGGTAGTTTGGTGGTAGACCGCCACGCGATGCGCCACAATCTCTGGGGCATCATCGGGGCGCATTTGTAACGTCCCACCACGAGTTTGGCACTCAGCGAGGCTCGCAGGGTCGTCGACATGCACGGGGAAGGTGTCGCTAGGAGTGACACACATCCGCCGACCGCTCAAGCGTTTTACTACCATGTCATCGGAGATGTCGAGCAATGCAACGAGTGTAAGGGTGCGCCCATAGTGCGCCAAAAAAGTGGGCAAATACTGGGCTTGTGACAAGGTGCGCGGATAGCCATCGAGGATGAAGCCATGCGTCGCAGGGAGTGTTGCGATATAGGCGCCGAGGACTTGGTGCATGACCTCGTCGGTGACAAGATTACCATGGTCAATGGCAGCGGCAATCTGTTGGCCGAGTAGCGAGCCGGTGGCGATTTCGGCACGTAACAACGTGCCAGTCGAAATCACATCGAGCGGCAACAAGACCGCTACCGCATGTGCAACGGTACTTTTGCCGGCGCCTGGCGGACCAATAAACACAATATTTGCAACCGGCGCAACGCCCATAGATGACCTCAATCAACAATTACGGCGTCGGGGTAGCGGCAACAACTTCTGGGGTGGCGGTAGCAGGTAACGCAGTCGCTGTCGGAAGATCTTCGGGGCCAAAGGTCGGGGCAGGCATTGGGGTACGATTAACAAGTGACGGCACGATGATAGATTGCCCCACTTGAATCGCTTCAGGTTTGGTAATATCGGGGTTGGCTGCCATGATGTCTTCGACTGTCGTCGAAAAATCTTCGGCAATCGTGCTCAAGGTATCACCTGCTTTGACGATATACATACCGCTCGGCGTAGGTGACGGCAAAATCGCCATAGAATAGGCAGTAGCGGTAGCATTAATATCGAGGGTTGGTGCGGGGGTAATATATAATACCGCCGGCACTGTTTCACGCGGGGCTAATGCATCCGACGGGGTAGCACATGCTACAGTCAGCCCCATCACACAAATAACAATTCCCCAGCGCAGACCGTGCATAAACCATTGTTTCATACGAATTCCCTGCATACCCGATTCCGTGAATAATAGTATACCATAGCCGTTTACCTGCACAGCCTCACGTAAGGAGGATTAGGAGCTAGTTGACTCAAGGTGCTGTAACGCAGGGCGAATCTGCATGTAATGCGCATAATTATGGAGTTCTTGCATGGGCAAGGCACCCGTAGCAATCTGCGTTGCCAGTGATTGACCAATAGTCGCCAATGTATCGCGACCTTGTAACATATCACGGCGGGCCTGATGGAGAATCACGAGTTCAAGCTCGTTACGCGGGTCAAGGCGTTGGGCAAACAACGCATATGGAGGGTACACGGGTAATTTGGCATCATCACAAATGTGGGTCAACACATTATTGCGTTCGTTTTGATAGGCACGATCAATCGTCATGCCATCTTGATAGAGCGCACGCATATAACTTGGCGGGTACGTTCCGATTCGCGCCAAGGCTTCGTATAATCGATTGCGATGCCGTTGATTGAGCGTATATACATAATCCCAATGCACAAAATCAGCCCCTGCCGCCACAATCATGTCAACCAAATGTGTCAATGCATAGTCGGTATCATTCAGATAGGGAATCAATGGTTGGATGACCACTCCTACGGGAATACCTGCTTTTTTGAGGCGGGTGACCGTGTCTAAACGCTCAATCGTCGACACATTTTTGTCTTCAAGCTTACTTTGGACATCAGCCATATGGCTTAAGACGGTCACCATCACCATCGCCAATGATTGCTGCTGAATCTGTGTCAGCAATTCAATATCAGCAACGACATGGGGGCTCTTGGTCATGATGACGGTCGGTTGGCCATACTCCGCCAAGACACGCAACACGCTCCGCGTACGGTGGTACTGTTGCTCTGCGGGCTGGTAGGCATCACTTTCGCCAGTAAGTCCAATCACCGCACGGCGATTGATGGTGGCGAGTTCCGCATTTGCTGCCTGGGCAATGTCGGGCATCAAGCGGATTTGTTCATTAAATGGGCGCAGATGGCGACCCCAGCCATCACAATAATTACAACCATATTCACAGCCTTCATAGATGTGACTAGTATAACTGGCGAGGGTAGTGGCATCGATGTGGGGCAGTGGTGCACCAAATAACTGGGTACGATTGACGTCGACAACAAACAGCGGCATAGTATTCCTCGTTTAGCCTAGTAGTATGGTTATTTTTTGCGTTTCCGGGGCGTCAAATCACGTGCGGCACTTTGCATCAACAATTCTTCATCCGTCGGACCAATCGGGAGGTTCATTTCAATACGCCAGGCTTCTATTTCGGCGGCACTCAAAGGTACTTCAGGTTTTTCGTCATGGAATTCGGCTTTGGTATTGGTTTGGCGGAGCATATGTTGCATAAACATAGCGTTTTTCATCAACCGCACGCCATATTGGTTGGCCACATCGATAATCCGGCGATCAGCACTCACCAGCGACCATTCTTTGGGTTTGGCGAGGCCTTTGATACGACGGATGATTTGGGTATCGGCGTCTTCGGGTGAGAGCGCAAAATGGCACGTCACCCCGTAGCCGTTCAGGCTTTGGGGGTGGCCATAGACACCACGGTCAAACACCACCAAAATTTGGCGGCCTTTTTTGGCAGTAGCAACCCGGCGGAGCATCATTACCAATTTAAATTCGTCATCATGATCAGACAAATTAATATCGGGAATACTGCCTATGAGATTATGTCCATCAATAATAAAGTGCATACCGTATAATCACAATAAAAAACGGAGTCGTCCCGCAGGACGACTCCGTCACAATCGCAGTACCTCTATGGTACCACAATCGACTTCATTGTGACAGGATCTTCGCTCCAACCCGCTTCTTTACCCATCCAGTCACGGGCACGAGCCCGGAATTGGAATTCGCCGCTACTTGGCGGGGTAAAGAGTGCTTCAGAGGCACCAGTACCACTTTGCCAGTTAACCCAGTCACCACCATTGAGGCGATACTCGACATCAAATGAGTTAATCCCACTGACATCATCATTCCCACCCCAGTGAATGAGATATGCGCCACCATCCATCGGTGCAATTTCTTGAACCCATGAAACCGGTGGCATTGTATCGTACCGTGGCACCCACATCACGGCGTCGAATCGGACGCCTTGGGCGTCATCACCCGTCACATCCGTCAGAGTTACGCTTGACGTGCCAGGAGTTGCCATATTGTACATACCCAACGACGCCCAACGGCCGCTTTGAAGCGATTGATCAACCCAGACTTCGCGTTCGGCGCCATTCGCATTGACCTTGTAGATGGCAGCTCGGGTGGCAGCCCGACCACAGGGTGGAATAAACGCCATCGCCTCGTAATAGCCAATTTGATCGATATGCGTTGACCATGTGGCAGTATTTTCACTAGTTGATGGGTCAATTGTCCCAATCGTCCAGTCATGCTTGCCATTCAAGCCACAGAAATTGTCGTACCACGATACTTTGGCGGAGCTCGTATACCCTTCACCACCATTATCGACGATAACGGTACCAGGAGGATAGGCGGCATTGCCAACAGAGGCATCGACTTGGCCTTGCGGACCGGGGTCAAGCCCCATCCACAAAAACGTCACACGTACCCAGTCATTGTGGCGCATCCCCAAGCCATCCAGGAACGCACCATCGGCAATGTCGATACCATTACCAAGCGTCACTTTGCGGCCAAACATGTCAAGGCCACCGTTATAGCCAAACTGGACCGCAGCCTGAGCCATCGGCATACCAATTGGCAAATCACGATAAAAACGCCGTTCGGGTGTCCAGTATTCATCGTTGGTGTTCCATGGACCAACATCCCATACCGGCACGACGATACTTTTGTCTTCAAAGGTGACCCGCACTTGGAATTCGTTACCACCTTGACTCGACAAGACCTTCCATGACGGCAAGGCAACAAACCAAGCCCGTTCAGGAATGCGATAGCCGTTGGCGGTACGCTTCCCGACTAAACCTTCGCGGGTAGCACGTACCGTATAGGTAGGGGCATATCCCTGTTGAAACACCGGTGGCGCCTGGGTCGGTTGCGGTGCCGCATTATCGCCACCCTGCGTACCATCCGAAATGGGCGGTGCTTCTTGCGCACGTACACCAAACGGCAACACCACCAACAAGGTCATCAAAACACTAACAAATATCCCAACTCGATACCAACTACGCATGCCATTCTCCATCAGGGATACATCACAAAAAAACGGAACCGCGATGCATCACAAGCCATTTATCCACATAATGTAGAGAAAATTTCACATCATGTACCTACTACAATACTGTTTATACACTATCACTGTCAAGCGCTAAACATGACAACAACATGAACAGAAAGGGTATCAGTAGATGATAATCTACTGATACCCTTTAAAAAAACTACTTACCCTGGGGCACAAATGCGCTATAAATCAACCGTGCAAACCCACCAATTACTGGTCCTGCTACCGAATCCTGCAAATCACCGCCATTTTCGGTAAGGTCACGATACACGTAGATGGCCATCAAAAAATGCTGCTTATCGGGTGTGGTCACAATACCGACATCGGCTTGCATATCTTCGATCCAACCACTTTTGTGTGATACATAGGCATCTGCAGGCAAACCGGACATCATCCGGCTATTGTCGGCGTTATCATGCATCAATGCCAGCATCTCGCTACAGCGATCAGCATTCAATGTATCGGGATACAATTTGAGCAATTCACCGTTACCTTGGCTACAGTGATAGAGCTCGGTAAATATTTTCGACATTTCGGCAGGAGTCGTACGCAACATCGGGTCGGCATCGGTATTAGGTGCAGGGCCATCGATTTTGGGGCCTTTGACGATGTCATATTTGAGTACCCCGATTAAAAAATCACTCCCTTCATAGGGCATGTTTTGATAGGTGTGTTCGAGCCCCAAGGCTTTGAACATTTTGTTCATGTCTTGGGCGCCGAGGTAGGCGGCTTCGGTCCCATCACCATCAACACTCGTCGCCAACATTTTGTTGGCAGCAAGATTATCGCTATCGATAATCATACTGTGCATCCAACTCGTTTGCGTGTCATCAAATGCTTTGATTTTGGAATAGGCATGCACCAAAATCGGCACCTTCATGACACTAGCCCCCGAAAAGACGCTCTTTTCGTTGAGCGTGGTCACGACCTCGTCGGTATCGAGATTATAGACATACACACCCACAATTCCGGGCCAGGCATCAGCCATTTTGGCAATTTCCGCAGTCAATTGTGCGGGGCTTGGTTTTGCCGGGGTAGCCGCAGGCAACAACGGCAACGTCACCGTGACTGCATTAGTTGCTAACGCCGACGTAACATTTTGCTCAGCAATTTTGGCATCAATTGTTTGGGCGACATCACTCACAAATTGCACATTAAACGGGTCATCACTTTGCGTCACGGTAATGCCTGAAGTCGCAATGACGGTAGTGTTGAGTGACGCTATTTGTTGTTGAATTTCAGAATTATCAAACCGCACGACTGGGTTTACTTTGGCATTGGCGGTAGCGTGCAACACCGCATCCGCAGTAGCTTGTTGGTCAAGCGCCACCGTAAAAGTCAATGTATGCGTAATATCACCAGTCAGTACGGTCAATTCACGCTTGGGCAACGTAAGACTCGCCAAGCTCGTCGTTACTTGCGCAAGCTTCTTCCCCGAAAGTACCACGTCATTGACTGACACACCAGCGGCAACCGTGGGCTCGGCCGTCGGCGACGGTGCAACGGTCATCGTAGGTACAACCGGCGTTGACTGACCACAACTCACCAATAACCCCAACACAACCAACATCACCCACATCGAGTGTTTTTGCGTATACTGCATCTACTATTACCTATAGCAAAAAATACATATATAGAAGTTATCATAAATTAGGTAATATTGCAAAAAAGTGAGTCAGTGCAATGACACTGACTCACCATTAGATCTCGTTTATTAGAAAACAGGCGCCGCTTAGCGATTGTCGCTCTTGAGTTCGAGCCACGCCATTTCAGCAGCAGTCAAGCGTACTTCACTGGCAGCCACATTGGCCTTGTATTCAGCCGAGGTCTGACAACCAACCAACGCAAAGATGTTGAGCGGGTAGCTCATCACATAGGCGGTGGCGATTTGAGGAATGCTCAAGCCCTTTTCGTCGGCCAATTGTTGCACACGATCGAGGCGCTTGAAGTTGTCGTCGTTGGCATACACCGTCACTGCCAGCTTGTCGAGGTAGGTCTCGAACGTGCTGACGTTGTCACGGCGTAAGCGCCCCGAAAAGAAGCCACCGGCCAAGCTTGACCAGGTAAACAACGGCATTTGGAGTTTGCCGTAGTATTCTCGGGCGGGAGCTTGATCAGCGGCGCTGATGCTCACACAACCATCCCAGGGTGGGCAGTTTTGTACGGCCAAGGTGAAGTTGGGGCTGCTGGCAATGAAGGGCGCCAGGCCGTGGGCAGCGGCGTATTCATTGGCTTCAGCGACACGGGTGTGGCTCCAGTTTGAACCACCGTAGGCGAGAATCCGACCGGCCTTGAGGTGGTCGTTGAGGGTTTCGACAATCGGCCCAACCGGCACCGACGGATCGTCGCGGTGGAGCAAATAGATGTCGATGTGGTCGATTTTGAAGCGGGCCAGTGAATCATAGATGTCACTGCTGATGTCCCAGGGGGTGACGCGCTTGCGGTCTTGGCTGAGGTGGGCGCCTTTGCCGATGATGTTGACTTTGTTGCGATTGCCGCGTTCGCGCATCCAGCGACCAAAGGTGCGTTCGTTGTCGCCACCACCATACACGTGGGCGGTGTCAAAGGTGTTACAGCCTGCATCGAGAACTTCGTCGAGCAAATGAAAACACGCCGGCACATTGTCAGACGAAATCATCACGCTGCCTTGGACCAAGCGTGAGACTGGTTTTTCGACGCCAGGAATCTTACCGTACTGCATTGTTTATTCCTTTTCTGTGTAAAAAAGTACTACTCTACTCCATTGGGTAGCGCAAACCCCACACTGCCCGAATGCGATCCATGGCTTCCATGGTGTGCATGGTATCGCTCCATGACATGATGTCACTCTCGAT
>CANFUF010000066.1 GCA_947450095.1 Roseiflexaceae bacterium | reverse complement strand
CACTTCCAACTTCACTTCCAACTTCACTTCCAACTTCATACTTTCTCCTTCATACTTCGTTAGATGAGACGCAGCTGCTGCGTCTCATCTAACGTTCCTCATTGCTAGCACTAAACGCCTCAAACACAAGTCAGGAGAGTAATGGTTCTTGTGTGGCAGTAAACTTCCAACTTCACTTCCAACTTCATACTTTCTCCTTCATACTTCGATCGCGAGTAACGCCGCAGCCTGCTGCGGCGCTACTCGCGATCGACCTCTTCGGGTAATTCGTACCACTGCACTTTTTCACCGATGGCTGCCCGCATTTTGTACCCCAATGTTTTGGGGGCATTGGCGAGCACATTGCGCACAGCCGCCACTTCGTTTTGTAATTCGGCCACAAACTGGACATCATGATGGCTGTGGGCATACGCCACACAGCGCTCGAGATTGAGGGTAAAGGTGCGCCACAAGCCCCAGTCGGCGCCACACAGCTGGGCCAGGCGGTCACGGGTGGCTTGCTGGTCTGGGCTGGTGCCGATGCGCAATTCGTGCAACAGGGCACAACCATCGTGGGCATCTTTGGGGTTGAGTTGATAGATTTGCAGTTTGGTGAGCAAGAGTTCAGCTACCGCGATGGTATAAGGGTGACTACTCGTGCTAATCGGGATGGGGTGACACATCCGGAATCCGCCCACAAATACGTCGACTTGGCGTTGATGGACCGGGTCAAAAAAAAGCATGCGTGTATCGCCGTTGAGCAAGTTGAATTGCTTGTCGGCCACAAAGCCATTGGCACTAAAGAGCGTATTGGCTTCGGCCTGGCGCTTGGCGGGAATATAGGCGTCGATGTCGCGGTAGCTCCGGCCGGGATTGACGCTGTTGGGGCAGTGCAACGCCACGGCGATACCTCCGAGTAGGCGTAATTCGAGCGCGCGGGCTCGGGCAGCATCGACCAGCATCGTGGCCGATTGGATGATGTCGTGATGCATGTGAAATCCTTTGCGATAAATAGAGCCACCGAATACATTGTTCTTTGTCATTGAGAACATTGTACTCGGTGGCTGAGGCAAGCCTAATCGTTATTCTGCAGGAATTTCGCTATACAACACGTCGAGGTCAACTCCTTTGGATTTGCGGTACATGCGCATGCCCACATAAATCAACAACGCCACCCCGTACAACACACCCATGAAGTAGAGCGACGTAGTGTTTTTGACACCAGCATCGTTGATGCTATAGCCGATGCCGTATTTGGCTTCGGGGTCGAGCAACCATTGGTATAACAAAAAGCCCAAGAATACCGTGGTAATTGCACCACACACCGTAATCAATGGAATCCCCAATACTTTGTAGCCGGCAATCGGTGAGGCTTCGTACAGATCTTTTTTGGTGTAGGGCAAAATCGTCGCCGCAATCGCCGTGCCAAAAAAGGTAATCCCGATCACCAAGGTGGCTGCCAACGTCAACGACGCAAAGCTCCACAGGTTGTAGCAGTACAAATACGAGACGATGATGCCAGGCACGACCATCAATACCAACGCCCATACCGGCGTGCGGGTCTTTTCGTCGACTTGGGCGGCTGCTTCGGGGAGCAAACGGTCAAAGGCGGCGGCAAAAATTACCCGGGTCGATGACAAGAACATCGTGCCAGCCCAGCCAAAGAACCACATGCTCATCGCTACAATTACGAGGATTTGCAAAATGGGATTGGTGGTCATAAAGGCCGCCAACAAGGCTGGGTATGGCCAAATGGGGAATGGTGATGCATCTTTGGTGTAGCCCCACGCCGTATTCCAATAGGCGCCATTGGCTTCCATATAGAACTTCCAGGTAATCGAATGATCAATGGCAAAAAAGAGCAAGATTAACAAGCCAACCGTGACAACTACTGCCGCAGCCATACCGTTGAAGTTGCGCTTGAAGTCGTCTGCACCCTTGACTTCACCATACAACGTGGCGCCCCAGTTGGGGTACAGTAAAAAGAAGGCAATCCATGGCAACAACAGCGAAATCGATTTGAAATCACCACCCACCAACGGATTCACCGCACCGGCTGCATCTCCCGCAGCGACGGTGGCATCATACAACCCAGCAGCGGTACCAAACAATGCTGTGCTGTTGCTTTCGAAGGCGGCTTTAAAGGCTGCATGATCGCCCGAAAAAAGCAACCCAATCACCATCAACAACCCGGCGTTGCCAATCCAAAACGACCATTTTTGGAAGGTGGCGTAGCGCTTCATGCCGACGATGATAATCACCGTCACAAACGCCAAGGTGATGAGTGATGCCGCAAAAAATGCGGTGGTATCACTATTGACCCACAAGGCACTGTCGCGTTGACCGAGCAATGCGAGAATTGGGACCACAATCATTTTGCGAAGCATGTCACCGTAAAGTGGGGTCCACAACCACAAAATAAACCACCAACCGGTGACGGCCAACACAAAGCCGACACCACCACCCAAAATACGACTTTGCCAGACATAGTCGCCACCAGCCCGGGGCATGACGGCAATCAACGCAGCATAAACGACGACTTCAGCTAAAATCAAGACACCGAAAATCACTAGCCCATTGAGCATGCCACCATCAAAAAAATACATTTGGCTGATGGAATAAAGTCCGAGCGTGACTAAGTTGATCGAAAAGAAGGCATAAATGAATGCGTCAAATACCGACCAGGAACGGACGAGACCAGTGGCTTTGCGTAGGAACAACGCGGCATCGCCTACGTTTTTGGTAGCCGACTCATTACTCATGTACGAATCCTCCTTGATGGATAAACGAATAATAACTGACGTCGTATGACGCTATTCACTACCCCGTGGTGAGGGTATAGCTACGAATGTGGCTTTTGGGGGCAAACAACCCGCGCTTGGGGTTGGGGTCGAGATCAATCAATGCCCCTTGCAATACCCCTTGCTCATACAAACTTCCCGCATTAATCGACAACGTTTTGCCGATACGGGTGGTTCCTTTGCCTTCGTGGATGTGCCCGTGCAACGACAACAACGGCTGGTATTCTTCGATTAACCGCCGCACCGCAGTGCTTCCTACCGGTACAAGCGAATGTCCGGCATTGAGTACGTTCAGGTTTTCGTCGATTTCGGGGACATCGTCGAGGTTCGAGGCGTAGGGCGGGCAATGGAAGTTGAAAATAGTCTTTTCCATGCTCAGCCCCGCTGGAATCATCGCTTTGAGGTAGTCGTACAAGCGATCGTCGGGTAATTCACGATAGGTGTGCCACGGCGTGACATTGGCCCAGCCACTCGAAATCAAGGTGAATCCCTCGCCAATGTCAATCGCTTTGCCTTCGGCAAAGGTGATATGGGCCGACGAACTGAGCAATTCGTCGATTTCGAAGGGGTCATCATTACCCGGCGACACAAAGCATCGTACGCCACTGCCGGCCAATTTTTCGTCGGCAATCGTCAACCAGCGTGCCAGTGATTCGTGCATTTGTTGATGAAAAAACGTATCGACGAGGCTGGGGTCGTCGCGGAACGATTGGATTTGCCCGCTCGTCACCCGAAACGGGTAGTAGCCACGGCTGGCCACTTTGCGTTCCATGTCGATGACTGCTGCCTCATCGTCGAGGGTAAACTCTTGTTGGAGCAAAATCGCTTGGTGGCGGCCGTCCGGTAATTGGTAAATCGGCACCAAGGCCTTGCCCGTCATATCACCACCCAATACCAGGGTGGTTACATTATAAAAACGTGCCGCGTTGAGGAATTTCTTCCAGCAAATATCAGAACCGTGGATGTCGGTGGCAAAAAAAAGCCGCGTCACGCAGTACTCCTATGGGTATTTAATCAACTCTTAACATAAACTATACATGATTTTAGCATTTCAGTCAATGAAAATAATCCCCACACGACGGAGAGCCGCAGATGGGTGGTAGGATAGAAGCAAGGAATAAATGGATGTGAGGGCATGATGACGACGCAACGGTTTGTCTTGGGGAGCGTTGATTGGCACGATGAACGGGATAGTGCAACGCCCTATTTTTTGAGTAATCCGCATATGTATCTGGTCGGTAGCATTGGCGGTACGATTACTGCTTATGGCGACGAGCATCTGGTGGGCAAAATGGGGGGATTGTGGGCCCACCCAATGCGGATTATGCATGGCTGGCAGGTCCGTATCGATGGGCAAGTGCTCACGCCAGCGACGCACTGTACCGTCTACCCGCAGTATGTCGAACGGGTGCATCAGCATGCCGGATTGCGGGTGATTGTCCAAGAAACACTCCATCCCAATTTGCCGTTGTTGAGCATACAGGTGCAGATTCACAATGATACTGACCAGCAATGGCAAGGTACTGTCGCCATCGAAATGATAGTCGATTTACGCGGGTGTTGGTTTGGCGGTATCAGCGACGTCGATCCCCACATGCGAGTCTTTGCGCATAGCGTGTTAATTGATCGTGAATTGGTGGAATGGGATGGTGCTGTCATTGTCCGTAATTCATTGGACTGGCGGTGGCAAACCACGGCTGATGGCGTACATACTCAATCTAGCGTGACGATTGCCCCCCACGCCGATTGGCAGATCGAATGGGTGTTGGCTGTCGACCATGAACAACAAACTACCGCCACCGCCCTCGCCAAACGTTGGTGTGGCAAACACGCCAGTATTGTGGCACGTGAAGGACTACTCACGTCACCTATGACTGCAAACCACGGCGTGCGTCTGACTACGCCTGACACCGCACTTAATGAGTACTGGCAGGTGGCAACGCACAACATCCAACAATTGGTGACGCAACCACACCAAATGCCCGTCTATTTTTTGGCAGGCATCCCCGAATACCCGCAAGTATTTGGCTGTGACACGGCGTATGCGGTGCCAGGATTGCTGGCGGCAGGGTTTGGGCCAGCGACACAGAGTGTTATCGCCTATTTGGCGGCACACACCCACCATGCCTGTGGGCGTGTCCCCCACGAAATCACCACCAACGGGCGGATTTTTCACCCTGGCAATGCCCAAGAAACCCCACAATTTACGGTGGCTTGTTGGCAATACATCCGCTGGAGTGGTGATGTGAATCAGAACGCCCCACTATACGAGTTGTGCGTTGAGGGGATGCAACATGTGATGGGCGTGCTGACTGGGCAGCACTGGCCGTATGGCGATGGCATGGTTGAGCGCCATGGCATGGGCCCATTCAAACTCGACACGGTCTGCTACATCTATCAGGCCTTGGTGGCACTCGCTGATTGGGCTACCGCCAATCGAGATGGTGATGACGCGCAGCGGTGGCGTACCTATGCCACCAATCTGGCTGAACGCTTCGAGCAGGCCTGGTGGATTGAGGCTTCATCGTTGTATGCCGATTCGCTCCAGCGTGATGGCACCCCTCAACTCGACCGTCATTGGACGGCGATTGTGCCGGTGCAAACCCAGATTGCCAGCCCCGCACGCCAGCAGGCAGTCTATCAACAGGTACGTCGTGATTTGGTTAATCAATGGGGACTGATGCACACCAAAGGTGTTGACGAACGGGTTTGGACGCTCCCTACCGGTCTGTTGGCCTTGAGTGCCTTTGCCCAAAACGATCCGAGCTATGGGATTGAATTACTGCGCAGTATAGGATCGACGGCGCGTCACGGATCGTTGGGATTGATGAAAGAGCTGATTCCCCAAGGGATTTGTTTTGTGCAACTCTGGTCGGCGGCCTTGTTTGTCCAGGGTATCGTGCAGGGAGTGTGTGGCATTGAGCCTGATATGGGCAATCAGCAACTGACGATTACGCCCCGTTTGCCGGCGGCGTGGCCCGAAGTGCGCCTTGCGCAATTGGTGATTGGCAATCTAATGCTAGATATCGTGATTACTCAGCAACAGGTCACGGTACAGATTTATCCCCAGATGGGGGAACATCGTTTGACCGTGTGGGTGGTATCACCCGATAGCAGTCGGCAATCCAAAACATTACGTGATGGATTCGATGGAACCTGGCAGTTGAGCTAAAAGGTGTGGGCGGTTTTGCGCCCACGCAGAACGGTGCAGTTATGCGCTGGTTTTTTTGTATGGTAGGGTTGGTGCTTGTGCTGAGTTTGCCTGTGCCTGCGCTGGCCGCCGCACCCCGCAGTCGCTGTTTCGTACAAACGGGTTATTGCATCAGTGATCCGATGTTGGCATATTGGGATCATCATGGCGGCTTGGCGGTGTTTGGCTACCCGATTAGCGATGTCATACCCAACGAAACCGTCGAAGGGACGTGGGTGGGCGCCACCCAATGGTTCGAACGTGACCGCCTCGAAGACCATGGCAGCGACGGCATCATGGCCGGACGCTTGGGCGCCTTGACATTGGCGCGCCAAGGGCGCCCATGGGTCTATGGGCCAGGCTGGAGTGATGTGGGGTGTCGTTATTTTGCGGAAACTGGCTATACCTTGTGTGGGGGATTTTTGCATTATTGGGAATCTAACGGAGGACTCGAACGCTTTGGCTACCCGTTGACTACTGAGCTCACCGAAACCATCGATGGCTGGCATGGCCAAGTGCAATATTTTGAGCGCCGTCGCCTCGAATACCACCCTGAATTTGCCGGCACTCCCTACGACGTCTTGCTGGGGCGCTTGGCCGCCGATGCCTATGCCCAAAGCCCGCCGGTGCGCTGTACGCCGGTGCTAACCGCCGATGCACCCATCCAACATTTGGCGGCGAGTGTGCCCTTTGCCGATCGCCTCGGCTGCCCAACCCGCTACGACATCATCCCGGCGGTGGTGCAGACATTTGCCACGGGGCAGATGATTTGGTTGAATTACCAAGCGCTTGGCGAAGCCAACAACGTGATAATGACGACGTATGTGTCGTCGGTAGAAGAACACCAACCCACTGCGTATGCCACCTATGTCGATGATTGGCAGGCTGGTGTCGACCCCGATACCTATGTGGCGGGTACGGCACCGTATTACCCGATTATGCGGGGGTTTGGCAAAGTGTGGTTCCGGGCGTTTCGCCGTGGACCTATCCAAATCGCCCCGGCAGTGACAGCCGAGCGTGCGCAAATGGCGATTGTGCAACGCTATTCGAGTGGGGCTATCATTGTGAAACTCATCGACGATCATAGTGTGTATGCCTATGGTCCGAGCCGACTGGATGTAGCGACGTATCTATATGATCGCTAAAAGCGGTGATATGTGTAAATTGGGTATAATTTATACAGAAAAAAAGTAGTGTATTAAGGGGTACGGTGCATGCGCAGGGTGTTTGCTGGGATATTGGTGGTGTGGTTGTTGCTGGGGTGGACGTCAACCAGCGCTGCGCGTACACGTTGTTTTGCCGAAACGGGATTTTGTGTTAGTGACCCGATTTTGTCATATTGGGAAAAAAATGGCGGTCTGGCGGTGTTTGGCTACCCGTTGGGGGTGCTCCATGACGAGACCATCGAAGGTACGTGGCGTGGCCCAACCCAATGGTTTGAACGCGACCGTCTCGAAGACCATGGTGCCCAAGGCGTCCTTGCGGGGCGCCTCGGGGCGTTGGCGCGTGAACGCCAAGGCCGAACATGGCAACAAGGGAGTGACGCGCAAGCCGCCGGATGTCGATATTTTGATGTGACCGGCTATACCGTCTGTGAGCCGTTTTTGTCGTATTGGCAAAAAAACGGCGGTGTGATGCGCTTTGGCTATCCCATTACAGCGCGCCAAACAGAATCGTTGGGGGATTGGCGGGGCGAGGTACAGTATTTTGAGCGGCGCCGCATGGAATGGCACCCCGAATTTGCGGGTACTGCGTACGAAGTCTTGTTGGGGCGGCTCGGCGCTGAAACAATGACGGTATCGTCGCCAAGTTGTGGCCAACTCCCGGCATCGATGCAAGGGCTGGTCGGCGTGGTGCCGTTTGATGTAACCTGCGTAACAGCCGTAGATCATTTGACTGCGCCGTATCAAACCTTCCAGAACGGGGTGGCGTTTTTTGTGGCGAACCGCAACGAAGTCATCTGGTTGACCACCGTATTCCGCCAAAACAACTATCAGCGTATCGTGAATAGCTGGACGACGGCAAACCCTGACGCCTATAGCGCTGGTCCGATTGCCGTGCGCCAACAAATTGGCAAAGCCTTGGCCAGTGTGGGTGGTATTCCCAGTGCGTTAGGAGCCGTATTGAGCGAAGCGACGGCGGTACCGCTGACGGTGGTGCAGTTTGGTAGCGGGGCGACGGCCATCCAAATCGATGGCCAAGAGACGGTATATGTGGTGGGGACGGCGCCTGACCAAACCATCACGATTACGACGGGTCCGTGATGCGCCGTTGATTTTTGGGTGAGGTGGGAGGTGGAGAGACGCTGTCTGCAGCGTCTCTCCACTTTTTTGTAGTTTAATCAACAAACATTTCGTCGACGCAGGTGCCTTCCCATTCTTCGTGGGGGGCGATTCCCAGCATGCGGGCCAGGGTAGGGGTGGTGTCAATCAACGATATGGCGCGTTGGATGGTGTAGCCTTGTTTGACGGTGGGACCGACGGCAATCCACGGGATGTTCATGTCTTCGGGCATATCGGTGCCGTGGGTGCGATCGTGGCCACCATGGTCGGCTTGCACGATGAGGTGGGTATCGCTGGGCAAGGCAGCCAGTAATTCGCCAAACAGGCTGTCGACATGGCTTAGTTGGCCGAGGTACCCGGGCTCCATCCAGCCATAGGCGTGGCCGGCGGTATCGACGGAGCCGTAGTAGACAAATACGAAGTCGTAGCGGTTGGATTTGACGACGCGCAAGGCTTCGGCGTGCATTTCGTCGTCGTAGCTGGGGTCAAGGGGTGGTTCGTGGCACCAGGCATACGACAATTGTTCGGGGCGTGCCATATCACGCAATGGTTCCCAGTTATGCACAAAAGCGCTTTTTTTGCCAGCGGCCCGGGCGACTTCAATCAACCCGGGGAGTGGGCGGGCCATGGGGATGAAGTAGTTGCTGGTAATCCCGTGGCGGGTGGGGGGAACTGAATGAAAAAGCGAGGTGTGGCAGGGCAGGGTGATACTGGGCATGACACTTTGGGCCTGCATGGTGCTGGCACCGCGGGCAATCAAGGCTTGTAAATTGGGGCAGGGTGTGGCAGTCATGGCATCGGGGCGCATGCCGTCAATCATTACAAATACAACCATTTGTGGATCCTTCCTGGCTATTGCTTGGTTCGATTATACCGGTTTACGTAGGTCAGTATGACAGTAGTGTATGTTATGATTGAGAGTAATATGGTAACAACTCATGAAATATATGCAAAGGTTTATCGATGACAGCGATTCCTGCCGCAATTACGGCACTCGATGCGCATATGCGCCATGGCCATCAACAAATTTTGGATGCATTGGCCGCCCATCAGGTGGCGGTTGCCGACTACCCAACCCAATTACCGGCTGCCCGTGCCAATCACGCGTCGGCTGCCCGCGCCTACCCCATGCAAGGCATCCTCAAATATCATGGCTTGAGTGATTGGGCGCAACGGATTGCCTTTCTGCCGAGTATTTCGGTCAATAGCGATGCGGCCAGCACCTTGACGTTGGTTGAATTTGTGCCCGAACTCAATGATGATGATATTTGGATTGGCAGTGGGCCGGCGCAGGGGCGGGAACGCGACCGCGTGGTGCAAACGCTCGACGCTTTGCGGGTGATGGCGGGAGTGACGTGGCGGGCGGTGGTACGCAGTCGCAACACCTTTCGCACTGCCGTCGA
The DNA here is from genome assembly GCA_947450095.1 of Roseiflexaceae bacterium. Lineage (GTDB taxonomy): Bacteria > Chloroflexota > Chloroflexia > Chloroflexales > Roseiflexaceae > UBA965. The sequence goes on along the minus strand of CANFUF010000066.1, from coordinate 8,491 downwards.
AGGCAAGGGGCTCGGTTCGAGTGCCTCGGGTTCGGCCGCCTTGGCAGTGGCAGGGATTGCGGCGTTGTTTGGCCCCGATATGATTGCCAATCAACGTTTTGTGAGCTGTGTCGCCCGCTTGTTGGCGGGGTCGGGCTGTCGGGCGGCGGTGGGGGGGATTGCCTTGTGGGTGTCACACCCGGGTTTGCGTCATGCCGAGAGTTTTGCGGTGCGCCTCGATGATCCGGCCTTGTTTGCCGATGTCTCGTTGTTGACGGTGCCGATGGCGTCACGGATCGGCCTCAAAACCGAGCAAGCCCATGTAGATGCCCCCCATAGCTCGTTGTTTGCCGGGTGGATGGCGACCCGGTCTGACGAAATTGTCGATGCCATTGCCGCCACTCGCCGCGGTGATTGGCAGGTGCTCGGGCGGATGTCTGAGATTGATAGTATGCGTTTGCACGGCATTACCATGTCGGGTGGCGACGACTACAAAATCATCGGCTGGGAGCCCGAGAATATTTTGTTGTTTCGGATGTGTAATGAACTACGCGCCCAAGGCATCCCCGTCTATTGTTCGACCGATACGGGCCCGACGGCGGTTTTTATGCTGGCCAAAGCGCACGAAGAGGCCGTCGTGGCGGCGATTCAGGCCATCTTGCCCAATCACGACGTGATTCGCGGCAAGATCGCCGGCCCAGCGACCTTGGTCGATGTGGCCGAAGCCAAAGCGTTGTTGGGGATGGCATAGTTTTTTTGATGAATATCAATGCATAGTTGTGTGAATAACGGAGGACCCAATGAGCAATAGTGATTTTTTGAGTGATGTACAAGCCCAACCCGATTTACTCGAAACCGCTTTACGCGCCCATTTGGCTGCAGGAAGCCAACTCGAAATCGCTGCCAAGGCCTTGCGTGATGCGGCGCCACGGCGGGTGATTATCACCGGGATGGGGAGTTCGTTTTATTCAGCCTATCCCGCCATGCTCAAATTGTTTGCCGCCAGTTGGCCGGTGATGCACATCGAATTGTCTGAGTTGTTGCACTTTGGCCATCAAGCCCTGACCCGTGACACGGCCTTGATTGTGATTTCGCAATCGGGTGAAACCATCGAAGCGGTGCGCTTACTCAATGATCGCCACCCCCAATCGTTGTTGATTGCCGTCACCAACAACCCCAACGGCACGTTGGCTCGCCATGCTAATCATGTCATCCCGCATATGGCCGGGCCAGAGCGGGCGGTGGCCACCAAAACATACACCACGTCACTGTTGGCTTTGACGATTTTGGCAGGTCGAGTGGTGGGTGATGCCCCCGCCCAAATCGCCGATCAATTGTTGCCGGCGCTCGAAGCCCAACGCCGGGTGCTGACCCAATTTGACCCGCAGAGTTTGCCGGCAGAATGGCGCCAAGCAGGGCCGATTACCTTTGTGGGACGTGGCCCGTCGTATGCCACGGCGCTGGCAGGGTCGTTGTTGTTCAAAGAAACTGCTCGCTTGTCGGCTGATGCATTGAGCAGTGCTCAGTTTCGCCATGGCCCACTCGAAATCGCCGGCCCTGGCCATCGCGCTGTGATTTGTGCAGGACCAGGGGCGACGTTTGCCTATGACATGCGCCTCGCCGACGAATTACATGCCTGTGGTAGCGAAGTGTGGTTGATTGGTCCGGTACAGACGACTCGGCGTTACCCGACCTTGGCGTTGCCCCAATTGGCATTTGCCCCGCTGGCCGAGATTATCCCCTTGCAATTGGCGGCCCGCGCTATGACACTGGCGTGTGGCTTGGTACCCGGAGAATTTGCCCGGATTGGCAAAGTAACTGATAGCGAATAATATTGGTGTTGAGAGGAGGTCGTCATGAACGACGCACATGTATTGCAGCTCCTGCGTGAACTCTGTGATATTCCGGGCCCGAGTGGCTACGAAGCCGCCGTGCGTGACTACCTCGTCCAACGTTGGCAACCGCTGGCGCAAGAAGTCATTATTGACCCAGTAGGGAATTTGCTGGTCAAGGTGGGTGGGAGTGGACCACGCGTACTCATCCAAGCCCATATGGACGAAATCGGCTTTGTGGTGCGGAGTATCACCGATGACGGCTTTTTGCTGCTCGACACGGCCCAAGGCGCCCGCCGCCAATCCCCGGATCGACGCTACATGATTGGCCAAACGGCGCAAGTATTGGGGCGGAACGGCGTGGCGGCGCGGGGGATTTTTGCAGCGGCTAGCGGTCATGTGATGACGTTGCCCCAACTCGACAAAGCGCATCTGGGCTTCGAAGATATTTTTGTGGATATTGGCGTGACGAGTCGCCGTGAAGCCGAATTATTTGGCGTGCATGTCGGTGCGGCAGTGATTTGGTATCGGCCATTACAGCGCGTCGGTCGGTACGTTAGTGGTAAAGCGATGGATGACCGCATGCCACTCGCAATTATGGACGTATTGCTCCATGACCTCGATGTCGCTACGTTGGGATGTGAGCTGTGGTTTGGCGCAACCATCCAAGAAGAAAACGGTCTGCATGGTGCACGGGCTATGGGTATCCGTGGCAATTTCGCCATGGCCTTGGCCCTCGATGTCGGGCTGACCGGTGATGTGCCGACGGTGGGTTTACGCGAATACGACGCCCGCCTCGGGGGTGGCCCCACGCTGGTGCACAAAGACGCCGCGATTCAGTATGACCGGCGCCTGTTGTGGCATTGTGCCGATTTGGCCGGCCAAGCGGGCATCACCTATCAACACGGCGTTTATGCCAATTATGGCTCTGATGGGGTGGCATTCATTGATGGCGGCATCCCCGCCTTGCTGATTGGTATCCCTACCCGCTATACGCATACCGCCTTTGAAATGGTTGATCCCACCGACATCGATGCCACCATTCGCTTGTTGCACGCCTTTGTGCAACAGCCGCCGCTGTGGTAGTTTTGTAGGTGTAAATTTTGTTGGTAAAGGAATGGGCGATGCGACAACGGCAAGCGGTAGTGCTCGGTGGTGGAGGTGGGGCAAGTGTCGCATTACACGCGCTCCCTGATACATTTCACAAAACGGCCATTATTGCCGTGACGGATACCGGCCGATCGACGGGGGTGGCACGCGCCATTGGTGGCGATATGCCTGCGCCTGGCGATATTCGTGCCACAATTGCCGCAACCGCCCAAAACGCCCAATTTGCCCAACTCATGCAACACCGCTTTGATGGCACGGGGATGCCCGATTTGGCGGGAATGGCTATGGGTAACCTAATGCTCGCCGCCTTGTACCGCGAGCTTGGTGATTTTGCCGCGGCGGTAGCAGCCTTGGCTACAATGGCGCAATCTGCCGTGACGATACTGCCGGTGAGTGCAGTGAGCACCCAACTTTGTGCCCATTTGATTGATGGCAGTGATCATATCGGCGAATTCGCCGTGCGGGCCCCCCACAAATCCCCCATCGCCAGCTGTCGCCTGCTGCCACCGGCACCCGCAGTGCCGGCGGCTTGTCAAGCGATTCGCGATGCCGACATTGTCCTGATTGGGCCAGGTAGTTTTTATACTACGTTACACGCCGTCTTGTTACCTGATGGCATCCGCGCAGCCCTCGCCGATTGTCGCGGTAAAGTGGTGTATGTCGCCAATACCACCACTCAAACCGGGCAGACAGAACACCTCGACATCGTTGGGCATGTGGCAGTGATGGCGGCGTTGTTGGGTGCTGGTGTGCTCGATGTAGTACTCCTCAATAATCGTCTTGCGACGGCCAATCAGATTGCCGCGTTGGGCCGTGAAGGTTTGCACCCGCTGACTCTCGCCTCCGAAGACATTGATTTGATTACTGCTATGGGCATTCAGGCCTTGGCCATGCCACTCAGTGAAGTAGACGATGCGCAACGGGTCTTGTGGAACAAACAAGATACGGTGCGCCACGATATCGCGGCCTTACGTGCCGCAATAGTGACAGTGTTGTCATAAAAGGAGCCTATGATGTCCCCCATGTCTAACCATGCCCCGCTTGCTACCTTTCAGGAATACAGCCCCGTCGAGATGGCGCAACGGGCGACGGCCTTTCGTGAGCAAATGCAACGGCGGCGCTCGATTCGCATGTTTCGCGATCAAGCAGTACCCCAACAAATTATCGAAGAAGTGATTCGTACCGCAGGGACGGCGCCGAGTGGTGCCAATCAACAGCCGTGGCATTTTTGTGCGGTGAGTAATCCTGACATGAAGCACCGCATTCGCATTGCCGCCGAGCAAGAAGAGCAGGCGTTTTATAGTGGCCGTGCCCCCACCGAATGGCTCAATGCCTTGGCGCCGTTGGGCACCAATGCCAGCAAGCCGTTCCTCGATATCGCCCCGTGGTTGATTGTCTGTTTCGCCGAAAGTTGGCACTTTACCGCTGATGGTGGCAAAGGCAAAAACTACTACGTGACCGAATCAATGGGGATTGCCATTGGCATGCTGATTAGCGCGATTCACAATGCTGGCTTGGTGACGCTGACGCATACCCCCAGCCCAATGGGATTCCTCAGTGAGATTTGTGGCCGGGGCGAAAACGAACGAGCGTATTTGCTATTGCCCGTAGGTTACCCAGCCGAGGAATGCGAAGTACCGATTATCACCAAAAAATCACTCGCTGACATTGCCACGTTTTTTGGCTAGCGACAAAAAAGAGACCGCAGGATACACATCCTACGGTCTTGTGTATGAGTAAATATTTTTATTACTTCAAAATATAATAGGCGCCGCGTTTATCACCAATCCGCAAAAAGATGCCCCGTTCGACTAGGTCTGCGAGGTCGCGCCGCAACGTTTCGGTCGACACCGAGTCGTGCATTTCTTGCATTTCGCCGTTGGTGATGCGGTGGCGTTCGTTGACGACACCAATGGCGCTGATTTGGCGGTCGTTGAGCCCCATGCGGCGCCATTGGTCGTTGCTATCACTGGCGGGCTGGTCTGATTCGATATTGTTGTAGAGCGTCACCAAAAAGCCGCCGTCGGTTTCGGCAAAAGTTGGGGGCAATAAACCAGCGGCTTCCATTTGGATAAACATGCGGTTGATGCCATAGCCGAGGCGTTCAATCAGCCCAAAGTCGGCCATCACTTGTACGATGCTTTCATTACGCGAAAACCGTTGGTCGGCGATGTTTTCGATGGTCATATGCCCTGGCAAACGGCCTGGCGAATGGCATTCGAGGCGATCGGTATACAACGTAATCCGGACGCCTTCGCCCCGGATAAGGTAATCACGGTGGGCTACGGCATTGACCAGCACCTCACGCACGACGGCCAGGGGGAACTGGGTCCAATCTTTGCGTTCGAGCCCTTGCATGATGCTACCGCGCTTCATGTGCTGACCCAGCCACAATTCGGCCCGCCGTACCGCTTCGACCAGGGTATCGTGGATGTCTTCACGCATGAATTCGTCGCTCATGGTGGTGCCGGCGTATTGCACGAGGGTGATTTCGGCTTGGGGGAAGAAGCGCTCGATGTCATTGGCAAACAGCAATACGCCCGCATTGGTGGGGCGGATGAGGTGATCTTGCTGGTGCATACAGCCGCGTTTCAACAAAAAATCGATGGCGTTTTCTTCGGCGACGGCCCCTACTTTATGCACATAGCCGGTAATTTTGGCGGGGTCGAGGTCGGGGATGAGGGCATCGTTGTGCGCCAAACGCTCCCAGGTCATGCCGCCCCGCTCGACGAATAGACTACGCAGGGCATCAGGCTCGAGGGGCATGTCTTCGCTGTCACGGCGTTGCAGGTAGCGCCCGTTGACCGAGTAGACGTTGGGCAGGCCACGGGGTACATTGACGACCACGACCATGACAGAGGCATGTTCGATCAAGAGGGGCATGGGGATGACGAGGGTGGGGGCACAGAGTGCGGCAGCATCAAGCACCATGCGGTTCATTTGGTCGACATCGACCACCCCTTCGGGGCGCAAATTGCGCGGGTTGATGCCGATGACAATCATGCCACCACTGGCGTTGGCCATGGCTGCCAACATTTCGGCCAAATCTTCGAGGCGCACATTGCCTCGCACATAAGCCATATGTTGACCTTGGGGTTGGCCAAAGAGGGTTGGTAGCAAACTAGTGGTCATGGGGCATCGCTCCACAAAACAACGAACCAGAGGGGAATCTGCGCATGAATGTCTATCGTGAGGTGTTCGTTATTGGAACACGGCATGTATATATGTAAATCATAATCAAAACTTTATAGTATCATACCATACAATTACAAACGCTTGTGGTAGCATGATAGATGTAGAGACGCAGCCTGCTGCGTCTATGGTAGAGACGCAGCCTGCTGCGTCTGTGAAAGAGACACAGCCTGCTGCGTCTATTGAAAGAATTGCATCATGGTGAAAAATATCCGTCCGATGACGGTGGTATTACTGTTGGCATCTTGTACGATGTTGATGATGACGGGGCATTCGATGCCCTACCCGGTGCTGGCACCGTGGTTGATTGCGCATAATATTGGTATGGGTGCCTTGGGGTGGATGAGCTTTGCGTTTTCGCTGGGTAATCTCATTGCAGCCCCAGGGGCTGGCTATCTCGTCGACCGTTGGGGGCGCCGCCCGGTATTGATTATCGGCTTGCTTACCATCGTGATAGTAAATCTCGTGACGCCGTTTGTTGATGACTTGATTCCGTTTATCGTACTGCGCTTTGTGTTGGGCTTTGGGAATGCCGGGATTATGCCGGCAGCTTTGGCTGCTACTGCCGACATTGCACCCGAAGAGCGTCGGGCCCAATGGATTGGCTATGTCAGTGGCGGCATTAGCATTGGCTTGATTATTGGCCCGACCATCGGTGGGGTGCTATATGACGCCTTGGGCTTTGCCGCGCCGTTTAATGTGTCGGGTGTGATGGCATTAATTGCCGTAGTGTTGGTGCTCTTTATCGTCCCCGAGACGCGACCGACACTAGTGCCTGAGACTAGTGATGGCCCATCACGGAGCGGTTTTGGTGATATATGGCGCAATCCACCGCGCCCGTTGGGGGTGTTGGCTACCTTGTTGGTGGTGGAATTCGTTTGGACGTTTGCGTGGGTTTCTACCGAACCCGCCATGTTGCGGCAGTTGTACCAGCAGTACGCCTATACGGCGACCATGTTTGGGGTAGTCGTCGGTGTGCATGGCGCTGCCACGGCGCTGGGGGAATTTGGTTTTGGTGGCCTCAGTGATCGCTTTGGGCGCTTTGTGTTGATTGCAATTGGATTAATCCTGCATACCGCCTGGTATATCGGTGTTGATCAGGCACCACACTACACGCCGCTGATTATTGCCTCGATTATTGCTGGACTTGGATCGGGGTTGGTGACGCCGGCAATTGGGGCAGCCTATGTCGATATCTCGTCTGCCGACCAGCGTGGCCGGATTGCGTCACTCAAAGAAATGGTCTTGTCGCTGGGTGGCATGCTTGGTCCATTGTTTGCGGCATTGACTACTGACTATTTACCGCCGGCCTATTTCTTTCGTGGCGCAACAGCCATGATTTTGCTGGCGAGTGGCTTAGCAGCGGTGATGATCTGGCGCTATGGGCGGCGTTTGGTGGGCGTGGGTGCATCGCAACCTACAGTTGAATCTTGAGTATGAGTTGATTTATTTATTTATGCACTACTGCCTATCTCTTTTTTGCAAAAAACACTCCCGGCACGGTCGGTGAATAAGTCGCTCATACAATTTGTGTGATGTGCACAATCCGCTACGCAGAATCCCCCCAGTGAAATTGCTTCACTGGGGGGATTCTGCGTAGCGGATTATTTGCTGACACGACCTGCAAACCAGGTGCCACTTTGGATCCAGCCATTGTTGCTGCCACCCCAGCCATAGTTGAGGTACCAATAGGTTGACCATACCACATCATCGCCGTCGAACCACCCTTCGGTAAATCCTTCGGGTCGGGTGCGGTATTGGACGCCCCATGCGAGTGGGTAATGTGAGAACCAGCCGATACCGATGATAACTGGTCGCCGATTCGTCGCGGTGGTGGTGAGGTGATCGATGGTATAACGGGTGAGTCGGTCCTCTGTGTCACCAAAGGCATTGTAGTGGGTGTCGAGTGACATCCCGGTTCCGACATAGTTGAGGTAGTGCGCGGCTTCATCCATGTCCCACGGCGTCGTAGCCCCTGATGAGCCGAAACAGAACGTACCTACTCGTCCACGGATATAGTTCACCGCATTTCTGACGCCATCATCCATTGCTTGTGGCGCGACACCACTGCTTCCAGTGGATGCACCGGTATTGGTACCACCAGCGCGGTAGACATTCCAGCGTCCCCAGCCACTACCACTAATGGAGCTTTTGTAGTCGACCCAGCCAAACAACATCATCCAGGCAGTAGGTCCACACCCTGACTGACAACCACCGCCAATATCGAATTGATTATAGTTGCGTTGATCTGCACTCGTACCCGCAAAAAATGTCTGCGGACTACTCCACGAACGTGATGCCCGGAAACTCGCAGCTGGGGCATTGGTTTGTATGGCTGTACTCGCTTTCCCAGTCATAAAGAACGTATACTTGGCCAT
>CANFUF010000065.1 GCA_947450095.1 Roseiflexaceae bacterium | reverse complement strand
TGGGAATTGGGAATTGGGAATTGGGAATTGGGAATTGGGAATTGGGAATTGGGAATTGGGAATTGGGAATTGGGAATTGGGAATTGGGAATTGGGAATTGGGAATTGGGAATTGGGAATTTTCCGCGCCGAAATAAGTTGTCATAAGATCGGGGATTTGAGCAATTTGGTGGTGAATCGCTGCCAAAAGTTGGCGTTTACCGCCAGCCCATTTGAGGAATGGTTTGATGGAGGTGTGGTCCGATTGCATGTCCCGTGGCCCTCTGGAGATATGTATTTACATATCACATGCGGGCATTATTGATCGATATCCGATTGCGATCAAATGACGACGACGTGACGCCCCTAGTACGGGCGAATAGGGGCGAATAAATTCGCCCCATTATTCGCCCATACTCGCCTGTACTCGCCCATACGTTGTTGGCGAACCTGCACGTAGTTGGCTACGCACCACGCAGGGGAGGGCAGGGGGGAGGGGCGCAGGGAGAGGGGCGCAGGGAGAGGGACGCAGGGAGAGGGGCGCTCCTCGTACGGGCGAATAGGGGCGAATAAATTCGCCCCATTATTCGCCCATACGTTGTTTGCGCCGGAGACTAATTCGATTCGACGGCTTTGGCCCAAAATGCTTCGACTTGCTCTCTGAGCAAGGCGTGTTGCAATTGGGCCAAGGCCGGGTCATCACGCAAAATCGCTTTGGCTTCGAGTTGGGCGGCGTGGAGCAGGCGGGTATCGGTGAGCTGGGCGATTTTGAGGTCAGGGGTGCCACTCTGGCGCGTGCCAAAAAACTCACCTGGGCCACGGAGCTCGAGGTCGATTTCGGCCAAACGGAAGCCATCGCGGGTCTCTTCCATGGCGCCGAGGCGTTTGGTGGTGACCTCGCTGTCGCGGTCACTCACCAAGATACAGTAGCTTTTGTGTTGGCCACGACCTACCCGACCACGGAATTGGTGGAGCTGGGCCAACCCAAAACGATCGGCGCCTTCGATCATCATGGTGGTAGCGTTGGGGATGTCGATGCCCACCTCGATCACGGCAGTCGCCACCAAAATATCGAATTCGTGGTTGCGGAAGGCCAACATCACGGCGTCTTTGTCTTTGGGGCTCATTTTGCCGTGAATCAAGGTCACCCGCAGGTCAGGGAAGACCTCGGTTTGCAACTTTACGTGCATTTCTTCGGCCGAGGGCAGGTCAGATTTTTCACTTTCTTCGACCAACGGACAGACCACAAAGGCTTGGCGCCCAGCGCTGATTTCTTTGCGCATATGTTTGTAGGCCCGCTCGCGTTCATGCAAGCGGATACGTTTGGTCAAAATTAGTTGACGGCCAGGAGGCAATTCATTGAGGATGGATGTATCGAGGTCGCCGTAAATGGTCATCGTCAAGGTGCGCGGGATGGGGGTGGCCGTCATCACCAGCAAGTGGGGGTTGTGTCCTTTGTCTTTGAGTTTTTGGCGTTGTTCGACCCCAAAGCGATGTTGTTCGTCGACGATGGCGATGCCCAAGCGGTGATATTGCACCGATTCGGTAATCAAGGCGTGGGTGCCCACAATCAAATCGACCTCGCCGTTGGCGATGCCTTCGAGCACGCGTCGGCGCTCTTTGGCACCGAGGCTACCGGTCAAGAGCGCCACCCGCACGCCGTCGCTTTGCTGGGGATCCATGCCGAGCAGCTGTTGGATTTCGGCCAAACGACTGCGTTGTTCTTCGTCGATACCACTTTGCCACTCGCGTGACCGCCGCACTTGAATGGTACCTAGCAGGTTGCGCAGGCCGCGGTAATGTTGCTCGGCCAGGATTTCGGTGGGGGCCATGATGGCCGCTTGGAAGCCGTTGGCGACGGCTTGGAGCGCCGTAGCGGCGGCCACGGCGGTTTTGCCACTCCCCACATCGCCTTGGAGCAAACGGGCCATTGGTACGGGGGTGCCCATATCGGCAAAAATCTCGGTTAAGGCATTTTTTTGGGCATTGGTAAGGGCAAAGGGCAATACCCCCAAAAACGCTTGATGCGCCTCATCGTTGTAGGGGATGGCGTAGCCATCTTCGCGTTGCCACGCAATTTTACGTTGCAAAACACCCAATTGAATCGCCAAAAATTCGTCGAAGCCGAGGCGGGTACGGGCCGCCACTATGTCTTCGGCATTGCGGGGAAAGTGGATGGCGGCGATGGCGCTGGCCAAATCAAGTAACCCGGCTCGTTGGCGCACCTCGGCTGGCAATGGGTCGGCTACTTCACTGGCGTAGCGGTCGACGACTTGTTTGATGAGGGTGCGGGCACTACGCTCGGCCAAGCCTTTGGTCAGGGGGTGTACCGGCACCAAGCGCCCCACGTGGATCATTTCGTCGGGACTGAGGGCTTGGAAGGGTTGCCAATCGGGGCTATTCATTTGGCGTTGGCCGGCATACAACTCGACTTTGCCACTGAGCATAATCTGCATGCCGATGTGGACTTGGCGGGCCAGCCACGGTTGGCGATAAAAAACCGCTTTGAGGATGCCCGTTTCGTCTTCGAGTTTGATTTCGACCGCATTGCCACCACTGCGCATACTAAAGGTGCGGATATCGACCACCGTGGCGACGACGGTTTCGAGTTGGCCCGGGCGTAGTTCTGATATGGTAGTGCGTTTGGAAAAATCGTCGTAGCGGAAGGGGTAGTGCTGGAGCAAATCGCGAATGGTGCGCACCCCGAGCCGCCGGAAGGCTTGGGCGTTGACTTTGCCTACGCCAGACAAGGCCTCGAGGGCTGAATCGAGGGTGATGGGCGCATTGGAAATTGCTTTGTCTGCCGTTACTTTGGTTTTGGGGCTACTCGGTGTGGGCACCGTCGTGGCAGTCGGTTTCTTTTTGGCTGGTTTGGGCGCAGGCTCGGCTGGGGTGACTATTGGCTCGTCTACCGACGCTTGCCCCAGCGCCACATACAGCTGGCGTAGGGCGGCGATGGCGGTGCCCAGCTGGCTATCACGTTGGTCGTGATCCCAGCTGTAATAGCCGCGCAAGCTACTGAGGAGCCGGGTCACATCGGCGTGTTGGGCGGCGGCAGGGTATTGGCTGGCCCATTCAAACAAAAAGGCATCGAGGCCACCGTCGTGCGCCGCATTGCGGCACCCGTCGAGTTGCTCGGCGCGCAGGGCAACGCCGAGGGCTTTGACCCCTTCGCGGGCGGGTGTTGGATCAAGAGAGCCCTTCATAGACCGCTACTCCCATGGCTCCTGGCCCTAACATCACGGCACTGCTGGCACTCATTTGCATGGTGGTTACTTCCCCCCGCGGGAAGACGGGATCGAGGCGTTCGAGGAATTTGTCGACATCTTCGGGTGACGTCGTATACAGCACACTCACGGCTTGGACTTTGGGGAAGTCTTCGACAAACGTCGCCAGCCCTTCGATGGCCTTGGTGCGGGTACGGGTGCGTTCGTAGAGCACGATTTCACCATCGTCGAGCAGCAACAACGGCTTGATGCGTTGCAGTGAGCTGACGTTGCTGTTGGTGTATTCGAGGCAGCCGGCTTGCTCGAGGGCGTCGATGGTGTCGACAAAAAAGACAAAATGGGTATGGGTAACCGCTTCGGTAATCAAGCGCTCTACTTCGCTGGGTGAAGCGCCGTCTTGTACGGCTCGGGCGGCATGCATGACGACGGTACCCAACCCCGCCGAAAACGATTTGCTATCAACTACCCGCACTTTGGCGGCGGTGGCCGGGATGCGGCTCTGGGTCTGTTGCACCATCCGGTAAATGGGGCTGAGTTGGGCTGCCATATGAATCGAAAAAATATAGTCGTAGCGCTCGGTGACGCGCCGGAAGGTGGCATCAAGGTCGGCTTGGCTGGGTGGCAAAAACCGTGGTCGCAAGCGACCGTCGTCGATGAGTTGGTAGTATTGTTCGTTGCCCAGCTCGGTGCCGGCCCGGAATGATTGATCGCCGAATTGAATTTGGGTGGGAACGATGTCGATATCGAGTTCATGGGCGAGCTCTGCGGAAATGTCTGCAGTGCTGTCAGAGATGATTTTAATACGCGCCACGGTGTTTGTTCCTTTATGTTGTTGGTGTGGGGGGCACTACCGTCGCCACACTGAGTTGGACGGTGACGTTCACCCCCAGCCAATCCGAAAGTGCCTGATGGAGGCGAGTTTGCACGCTGGCAATCCGTGGGAATGTCATATCGTCGACACTGACGGCAATGGCCACTTGGATGAAATCATAGCGAGTAATAATAACCGATTGCCAGGCATCGGGGTGGGTGACGGCAATTGCCTGGGCACCAATCCCGCGCACCAGCGGGATTTGGGCCAATTGATAGAGCACATATCGTGCTAATGCGCGGTTGGTAATCTGGATTTGGCCAGAAGTCTGAGGTTCAAGTTGCCAATCGCTGCTATGTATGGTATTATTTTGCATTAGTGTGTCACGCATGTATTGTGTAGATCATCTCCTAGGAGGAGTCATCATGGCGAAATGCCAAATCTGCGATAAGGGGCTGACGTTCGGCCGTAACATCCGTCACCAAGCATCTGGTGGTTGGTTTCGGCGCGCTCCTCGCACCAATCGAACTTTCAAGGCCAACATTCAACGCACCACGTTGACACTCGAAGGCGGCTTGCAGGTGCAAGTCAGCGTTTGCACCAAGTGCTTACGCACCATGTACCGCTCACGCTAGTCTTCTTATTATAGAAGATTGCCTGAGTCATCGCAACCAGCAAACCCCGTGGGAATTCCCACGGGGTTTGTTGTGCGCTATTACGCATCTGGCGCCAGCAACAACTGCTCAATTGCCCAAGCCACCCCAGCATCCTCGATGCTGGGGATAGTCTGATTGGCGATAGCTTTGAGGGCGGGGATGGCGTTGCCCATGGCCAATCCCAGCCCGGCCCACGCCACCATTTCGAGGTCGTTTTCTTGGTCGCCAATCGCCACCACCGCAGCTTGAGGAATCCCCAATTGCTGGGCTAATTCCGCCAAGGCCCGTCCTTTGCTGACGCCGAGGGCCGTCAATTCGCCAAAGAGTTGATGCGAGCGGGTGGTGACGAGGCGGTCGCCCACGGCGCGTTGCAGTTCGGCTAGGGTTGGTCCCACAATCTCGGGCTCTGCCACAAACAACAATTTGGTAGCGGGGTGCTCAGCCACCACTGCCGGCAAATCGTCGCACAAGCGCACTTCGGCCCCTTCGGGGTGGTAACTGAGGTAGAGGTCAAGTTCGGGGCGGCGCTGAGCAATATGCAAGACTTCGTCGATATAGGCCACCACAAAAATATCGCGGTCGAGGAGCATTTGCACCGCTTCGGCTGTAACCGCACCAGGCATGGTCATGGCATAGCGGATGTGGCCACTGGGGGCATCGCGGATGACGGCTCCTTGGTAGCAAATCAACGGTTGTTGGATGTTGAGGGCCGTCGCAAACGGCAAGGCGGCGCCATACATCCGCCCGGTAGCAATCGTGACGATGATACCAGCCGCTTGGGCGGCGGTAATTGCGGTATTGACGCGGGGGTCTATGGTGAGGTCATGGTTGACGACGGTGCCGTCGAGGTCAAGCGCGAGAAGTTGGTAACGCACAAAAACTCCTTGGTGAGCGATCTGTGCGCATTGTAACAATAAATCCCCCCGTTTGGCACGAAATCTGCGGCGAGTACGGGTGTACGGTTACTGCTTCACCGCTGCCGCACTATTATTTTTTATGAAAAACAATAACAGGTGGTCGGTGAATAAGCAACGTGATGGTGGTGAGGGGCACCGCCCAATATGCTAAAATACGCCCCTATGCAGAATCCGTTGCTACGGCGCTTGTTTGGCGCTACCATTGCCTATACGTTAGTGGGATTGGTCGGACCCGCAGTGGGGTTCGTGCTGACGCCCTTGTATGTGCGGGCGTTGGGGATGGCCGGCTATGGCACTGTCGATTTGTTACAAACGTTGGCGAATGTGGCGTATACCGCCGCGATAATTGGTATGCCGATGGTGTTGGCGAGTGTTTATGTGCCACGGAGCGCCGAATCAGACCGCGCCGACGTGCTAGCGAGTGCCTTGGCGGTGGTAGTGGCGTGGGCTATGGGGGTGGCACTGGTGCTGAGCCTGTGTGCGCCGTGGCTGGCGCAATTGACGCAGCGCCCTGACACCGTGTGGCTGATGCAGTTCCAATTGCTGGCGCTGCCGTTTGGGGTAGTCCATGGCACGCTGGTGGCGATGTTGCGCTTGCGTGAAGCGGTACGCTTGACGCTGGTGTTGACGCTGGTGGGGGTGGTGGTGACGGCGGTGGTGCGGTTGACATTGGTGGTGTGGCAGGCGTGGGGCATCCCGGGGATGGTGATTGCCGCCGCTGCCACGCATGTTGTCAATGGCATAGTCGCGCTGGTGCTGACGCGACGGTGGTGGTGGGGGCGAGTCGACTGGCCCACGATGCAGTTGCTGTGGCGGCGGGGTTTGCCTTTGGTGCCTAGTAATATTGCGGTATGGTTGTTGCTCTACGAAGATCGCTGGTTGTTGGCAGGAGTGATTACCCCCACCGCCCAAGGACATTATGCCGTGGCAGCCTTGTTGGTGTCACTGTTGGCACTGCTGATTGATCCCTTTCGCAATGCTTGGCAACCGTTGGCGCTGAGCTATGCGGGTAAGGTGACGGCCGGATTGTTTTATGCCACGTCGTTGCGGGTTTATCTTGCAGTAGCACTATTGGCGGCCATGGTGATGGGGTTGTGGGCCCCCGAATTATTGTGGTTGTTTGGTGGGGACGCCGCCCAACCCGCAGCCCGGTTGCTCTGGCCACTCTTGCTGGTGCCGCTGTGTAGCGGTGTGATGACAATTGTGGGTATCGTGCCGACCATCCACGGCAAGTTGACGATGTTGGGGTGGAGCACGGTGGCGGCAGCGGTGGTCAACACCCTACTCAACCTCTGGCTCATTCCCCATTGGGGCGCCATGGGTGCAGGTATTGCCACTGGTCTGGCGGCCATGGTGATGCCGGCCATGATTTGGTGGCAAGCCCGCCGGATGCTGGTAGTCCCCTATGCATGGGGGATGATGGGGGGGTATGTGGTGCTGGCGGTGGGGGCAGTGGTGCTGGCGCTGTGGCTGGGGGCAGATTGGGGGGTACGGATGGGCGTGGTGGCTGTGTACGGCGCAGTGGTGGGCCTGTGTGAATACCGTTATCTGCGACGCTAGCGCTAGGTAATCTCGGCGCTGACGACGCGCTCCCAGCCGGCCAAATCGGCGCTGACGGTGATATGGGCGTCGGGTAGCGCCTGTTGCAATAGGGCACTGACGATGGCTGCTTGGCGCGGATCGATTTCGCAGGCAAAAAAACCAGGGCGCGCCAGATGCATCGGCAATAGCGCCGCCAGGCGCCGGTAATAATCGGCACCATCGTCACCGCCGCCAATCAAGGCCAGGTGCGGTTCGTGCTGGCGCACATTGGCGTCGATATCGTCGAGCAAGGTATAGGGTGGGTTGCTGACAATCACCGGCACGGGGCGGAGCATGGTGCACAAATCACCCTGCACCAAATCGACGGCCACCGGTGGGGCGAGGCGCTGGCGGTTGATGGCGGTGACGGCCAGGGCAGCGGCCGAAATATCGACGGCGACCACGTGGGGTGCTGCTGCATGCATCGCCAAACTCAAGGCAATACAGCCGCTACCCGTGCCGATATCGACGATGGTATGGGCTGCGAGGCGCTGGGCGGCGTGACGGGCCATATCGACGAGTAATTCGGTTTCGGGGCGAGGTACGAGCACGCGCGCATCGACATAAAAATCGAACCCATAAAACTCACGCTGATTAATGAGATAGGCGATGGGCAGACCACCGGCGCGTTGTGTGACGGCCTCGGCAAAACGCTCGGCGACGCTGTCGGCGAGTGGGTCTGTATGGTGCAAAATTAGACGGGTGCGGGTGGTATTGAGCAGGTGTGCCAAGATCAACTCGGCGTCGAGGCGGGGGGAAGGGCTCGTCGCCTGCAACTGCCGTTGAGCATGTTGCAAGGCGACGATAACGGTAGGCGTTGGCATATTAGGGGAATACCAGTGGTTCGCCGTTGCCGTGTTGGTTGGTGGTCAGTGTATCGAAGGCCCCAATCACACGGTATTTTTGGTAGCGTTGGTCGAGTAGCGTCTGGGTGGGGATGGCGCTGAGCTCTTCGAGGCTGTTCATGATGAGATCACCAACCTTGCGCACCGTGTTTTCGGGGTCGAGGTGGGCGCCACCTTCGGGTTCGGGGACGATGGCGTCGACAATGCCCATTTCGTGCAGGTCTTGGGCGGTGATGCGCATGGTTTTGGCGGCATCAGCGGCTTTGGAAGAGTCACGCCACAAAATGGCGGCACTGGCTTCGGGGGCGGCCACCGAATAAATCGAATGCTCCAGCATGAAAATCCGGTCGGTGACGCCAATCGCCAGTGCGCCACCCGAGCCACCTTCGCCGATGACGAAGCTGACGAGGGGCGTGCGCAACTGGGCCATCACGAGGATGTTTTCGGCGATAGCATTGCCTTGGCCCCGTGATTCTGATTCCATGCTGGGGTCGGCGCCGGGGGTATCGATGAGACAAATCACCGGCAGCGCAAATTTTTCGGCATGGTGAAACAGCCGAAGCGCCTTGCGGTAGCCGTCTGGTTTGGGCATACCAAAGTTGCGCTTCATGTTTTCGCGGGTATCTCGGCCTTTTTGGTGGCCGACAATCATCACGGAGCGCCCCATGATGCGCCCCACGCCAGCCACGATGGCTGCATCGTCGGCATAACGGCGGTCGCCATGAAACTCAAAAAAATCATCGCACAAGATGCGCACATAATCGAGGGTGCGTGGGCGTTGCACATTGCGCGAAATCTGGACTTTATCCCAAGCGGTCAACGCAGTCTTCATGGTTATTCCTCACACATCCGCGGCAATAGGTGCGGCGCTGGTATCACGTGTGGTATAGAGGCGCAGCAGGCGCGCAAGAGTCAAGCGCATCTCATTGCGGGGCACAATCATGTCGATCATGCCGTGTTCGAGCAAAAACTCGGCGCTTTGGAAGTTGGCGGGGAGTTTTTGGCGAATAGTCTGCTCAATCACACGTCGTCCGGCAAAGCCGATGCGGGCGCCTGGCTCGGCAATGATGATGTCGGCGACCGAGGCATATGATGCGAGCACGCCCCCATAACAGGGATCGGTCATGACGGCGATATGCGGCATGCCAACACTGCCGAGGCGGGCTAGTGCCAAGTTGACCTTGGGCAATTGCATCAACGAAATCACCCCTTCGTGCATACGTGCACCGCCGGAAGCGTTGATGGTTAACAGCGGGACGCGTAATTCGTAGGCCCGTTCAGCGGCCCGAGCGATTTTTTCACCAAAGACACTGCCCATTGAGCCACCAATGAATTCAAATTCGGTGATGGTGACCTGCAATGGCTGGCCCATGAGGCTGGCTTCGCCACCAATCATGGCATCGTACAAGCCGGTGCTGTGTTGGCTTTCGCGCAGTTTTTGGGCGTAATTGTCTTTGGGTGACACAAAGTTGAGCGGGTCGAGAGGGGTAATATTACCGTCGTGTTCGACAAAAGTGTCGCTGTCAAATAACCCAGTCCATTCAACGGCACTGAGGCGCATGTGG
Source organism: Roseiflexaceae bacterium (assembly GCA_947450095.1). Lineage (GTDB taxonomy): Bacteria > Chloroflexota > Chloroflexia > Chloroflexales > Roseiflexaceae > UBA965. Next base: position 8,665 of record CANFUF010000065.1, on the reverse strand, counting down.
TTGCCACATCGACAGACTTTGAGGTTATCGCGGAGCTGTTTGACGTAGGTCAATTCGCCGCACGATGGGCATTTGACCCACATGTTGTCGGGGGTTTGTTGGTCGGGTGTCTGCTCACCAGGCGTAAATGCCTTTGGAGCACGACGAAAGAGTTCTTTCATCGTTCCTTGCCTTACATCATCCAATATCTTGGGCATTATACCACATGTATATCGTTGCAATGGTTTTGTCATGAATTGAAAATTGAAAATGTCGCTCGTCGCTACTACGCAAGCCAATGACAATCCGACGGTAGCGTGTCGATGAACCATGTTATGATATTGGGTATATATTACAAAAAAGGTGCCACACTATGGCGTACCAACTCGACCGTTTCGATGATAAAACTCCTTCATTGGCTGATACGACGGCTATTGGAGACCGTTCGGTCAACAAAGAAGATGGCAAGCTTATCGCCACACAGCTGATGGCTGATATCAGTGAACTTCAGGCATTGATGATGGGGGCTGCCACTCACCGCGTATTACTAGTATTGCAGGGGATTGATGCAAGTGGCAAAGATGGCGTTGTACGATTTGTGGTGAGCCAAGGTGACCCACTCAATGTCAATGTCCACCCATTCAAAATGCCAACACCGAATGAATCAGCCCATGATTTTTTGTGGCGAGTCCATGCTGCCGTGCCTCCTCGTGGTTACATGGGAATTTTTAATCGCTCTCACTACGAAGACGTAGTAGCTGCCTATGTGCGTAGTACGATTACCGATTCTATACGCAAACAACGGTTTGCGCATATCCGTCACTTCGAAGAATTACTCCACGGCGATGGTACCATCATCATTAAATGTTTTTTGCATATTGATGCCGCAGAACAAGAGTCCCGCTTGTTATCACGTGAACAAGCCCTCGATACGGCGTGGAAGCTGGCCGCCGAAGATTGGCGTGACCGCACGTTGTTACCCGAATATCTCGATGCCTATGACCATGCCATGCGTGAAACGAGCCAAGAACATGCGCCTTGGTATGTCGTGCCAGCCAACCGCAAATGGTACCGCAACTTGGTGATTGCCGATCTCATCCAAAAACATATGAATCCGTATCGGCAACAATGGAGTAATGTCTTGCAGACGATTCAACGTGATCGGATTGCGGCGATCCAACGGGTGCGTGCCGGAATGGAACAGGAGCAAAATCCATGATTGATGTGGCATTAGCACGCGCGTTGGTGACGGCTGGGTTGCGTTGGCAACCGGCCAACGGTGATTGGTTTTGTCTGTTTGACGAAGGTGAAGCATGGCTCATTGCCCCAGGCGCAATCGAGCTTGGGCAAATGGATGGCGCGCCGGTGTTGATGTTCCACGGCGCCAGTGAATGGGCACTCGATACGGTGTGGGCGGGCGAAGCATTGTGGCTCCCTAATGCCAGCCAATTACAACAAGCCTTGATGGGATATTTGGGAGCACACGGCACCATCACCCTCGATGTAACGGCCACGGGCAGTCGCTGTCGGGCGATGTTTGCCGATTGGCGCTACGAGGCCTCGGCGGTCAATGTTGAAGATGCCTATGGCGCCGTATTGCTGGCAGTACTACAAAACGTTCGCGCGTGATTGGAATGCGCAATCCCCGCTATCTGCATTATGCGGATAGCGGGGATTTTTGTGGTAGGGGTATTTAAATGGTTAGGGGATCGAGGGCCCGGATGGTGTTGGCGACTAAGCGGGCAGTTTGTTCGATAAGGGCTGGGTTGACCGATTCGATGACATCGTTGCGCGACCCTTGGAGTGGTACGCGGCCGTGTTGGTCGAGACAGGCGATACTAATGGTGCGCCGTTTGGCGCGGGTTAGTGGTCGTACCAACGACGCAAATGCGGCGATACTTGGTTCGGCTTGGACACCGAGGGTTGCTTCGGTGACCAATTCAATCAGCAATGAGTCTGCACTGCGGTGACGTTCACCTTCGTCACGCAAAATATAGCTGAGTGTGCCGCGGCCAATACCTTCGATTCCAATAAAAAAGGTGGCATTATTGTCGAAAGGGTAGCGTTTGATGAGCTCGGTGATGCCGGCACCGGTGGTACCGCCACCAAGTCCCACCGCCCAGATTTCGGTGTGGGATAAGCGCCCTACGTCTTCGACGGCCGTTACCATGGCGGCTAACGAGCCGGCATAGCTGACGGCCCCACGGGAATGGGCTTGACTGCGTACCCATAGCACGGCGATGGCTGCGATGAGCAAGTAGGCTGCGGGTATAAGTAAAAAAATAAACCGGAGCAAGACGGGAATATGCAACGGCGCAAATAATTCGATGCTCATCAAGGTGAGTAATGCAGTGGTCGCACCTACCCGCGACTGATTGCTCCCGAGGGGATCACTTGGCTGGTGCGAATCGAGTGGGGCAAGGATAACGACGCGGCGGGTGGGGAGATTGAGTGCGGGTTGTGTCCCAATCACGTTTTGACTTTCGCGGTCATGATGACCTAATTGCATGATACGTGGTGACGTCGTCAAGAGTGCCACTGCTAGTGTTACTACAGCACAGGCGAACGCATAAGCATAACTGATTGGCCACAATAGGGCCACTCCGATTGCCAATATTGCCACGAGTAAGGCACTACTCCCAGAGGCGGGACTGGTTTTGAAGGGGTCGGTCCAGACTTGCATGCCGGCTCGCCGCAAGCGACTACCCACATACACTGCAGTTTGGGCCTCTGCGAGTGAGGTGACTGGTCGTGGGCCGATTTCTTCGGCAATTTTGCGCACCGCATCAAACGGGTCTTCGCGATGCCGGAGGGCCGGCACCGCGAATTCAACTGTATTGAGGGGCATCGTCGAATAATTGGGCTCGTGTGACATCATCGCATTATCGTTGTTTCACTGCGGTTTCGTGCAGATTCATTTAATTTGTGGGTTCTGTGCCATAACGCCAGCGGTAGTAGTGCCGCCCTACATTCCCTTGTTCGACCTGCCAACCCGCTGGATTGTTGGGGACATAGGTGAGGATGCGGCGTTCAAATGGTTGCACCAATACCCATTGTTCGACTCCTGCAATGGTGGCACGGGTCCAATAGGCTTCACTAATGGGATAGCCCATGGTATAAATCCAGTCCATTACGCGTCCTTGGGTGGTACGCCCATTGACATAAATCACATCATCTTTGGTCAAGTAGGTGAAAAATACTTGGGGGATGTTGTGGCCTGTTTCGGGGATGTATTTGGCGATGGTGGCAGCGGCAATTCCATTGCCACTAAACGGCACCACACTGCCGTCGCGCATCAATCGTTGGTCAACAGTGGCTGCGGTACGGTCGCTACTGCGGGTATTGATAATATTGACAAAACTCGCATACGTTGGTCCAATGGTATCACCGGGGTCACCAGCCAACGGTACATCACTCGATTCGCGGTTGATGAATTCGTTGTTACCAACCTGCATATTACCGCTAATCAACTCACGCACGAGCAAGCCACTGGTGACAAACCACGGGCTTTGGCGATTGCCGTTGGGGTCGTTGATTTCCATGCGCCCTTTGTCAAAATATTGCACTTGACGGAGACCTCCGCTCATCTGCAGATACCCCTCGGCGCGCGCCATTAACCCCGTAGGACCCCATAACCAACTGCGGGTGACTTGTTGGCGGGCAATAGGACGATCACTGCGATTCCACACCAATTCAAAGGCTTTATCAATAAAACTTTTGAGTGGGCCGTTGAATAATTCCCGACTATCTTGCATATTGGCCCGAATAAATACCGCTTGGGTGGCTTGGGGAATCGTCGGGGTGGCGTCAATGAACAAATTGGGCGTAGGCGATGGGGTGGGCGTCTCGGTGGTGCCCACTACTTGACTGCTCCCATTCATCCGGCCGCAGGATGTAGTGCCGGGCAAGCACAACTCGTCGACGAGGTCATATTTAATGTCTGCAGAGCCGATATCGCCGGTATTTTTGACTTGTAAGAAATAGAATCCATCAGACGTGGGTTGAAAACGAATTTGGGAGTCAAATGATGTTCCATCAACATTGTCATTGGTGGCCAAGAATGACACGCCATCGCGATCAAACAAGGTCATGACGGTATCGGTACCGGCTAACTGACTATTGATGGTGCCACCCAAATAGGTGCGAGTATCGGTGTAGAGGTAGTAGGTATTACCGGCTTTCGCAAAAAACATCACCCAATCGGCATCGCCGGTGGGGCACAAGCGATGGTCGTTTTGGCGTTGATTCGACAAAATCAAACGAGCTTGTTCGGGCAAGCCATCGGGCTCATATTTGTCGGTACAGACGCCACTGTTGATGGGGGCAAAGCCACCGTAGCTCTGATTCGTGATTTTGAATGAATACGTCCCGGCCGTCGAGCCACCATACCCCGTCGCATCGCGGATGCGAATATAGTAGACGCCATCCATAGGAGCGCGGTAACTTGGAATTTGCGGGTTGATATTGCTCGAACTTGCCGAATTATGCTCGTAAAAATCGTCATTGACCGCGACTAGGCGGTAGAGTGGGTCGTACAACTCCATGATGAGGTCCAAGCCGGGGTCGGCTTGGGTGACTTCCATGTTGTAGACTTTGTCGCGGTTGAGTGCAATCGAAAAGGCGTCGACGTCGCCGGCCTTACAAATCCCTTGGTTATAGGTCAAATCGGGGACGACAATAGTGGCCCATTGCAGGTTACTACCGGGGTCGTTGTCGGTGGCACAATACGCTGACGCCACACTGGTGGCAGTAGCTATGGCGGTGGCAGTGGCACTGGGGGCTGGACCGATATTGAATTGGAGAGAAACACTCGATGGGTTAGGAGTAGTATCTGAAACGGTAACCGTATTACATGAATTATTGGTGACGGTGGATGTAGCAACAATTTGGATTTGATAGATTTTTGATGCCCCTGATGTAATATCAGCAGCACCGGTAGTGATTGTTGTGCTACTAATGCCTGAACATATTCCGTTTACTGATACCCCTACTGAAGATAGTGTGGCGGAACCACTATTGGTGACTTTGACATAGACACTTAGGATACTACCTGCCAATAAGCGTGGATTGCCCGAGTTGGCTGGATCATATGTATTTCCATTTGCATCGACCTGGGTGATATTTGTCGCCGCATGCGCAACCCCAAATTGACTCATAAACCCAACACCACACACTGCCACAATAATTAGTAGATGCAACCAACGCAATGAGTGTATTTTGGTATTCATAATAGAACTATTCCCTACGTTGGCAGAAACAACGCGAAACACAAAACATTAAACTAGGGTTATTATACCATAGACAATATTTACGATAATCAACGATTGTACGGGAAGGTTGGCAATGTCTAGCGATAGTATGTGGCTATTAATTCGCTTGTTTTGGGTCTTTACCAAGGTTGCACTCTTGTCCTGGGGTGGTGGTCCGGCCTCGATGGCCTTGATGCAACGCATGTCGGTAGCTGAAGGCTGGAACTCCCCCGCCGAATTCGCTGATGCCTTGGCCATCGGCAACGCCCTGCCCGGCCCCATCGCCCCCCAAGTGGCCGCTTATGTGGGCTACAAAGTGGCAGGGTTGGCTGGTGCTATTGCGGCGGTATTGGGTACCGTCGGCCCCACCACGATTTTGATGTTGGTAATGATTGTGGTGTTCTTCCAAATCAAAGACTCCCCTAGTGTGGCTGCCATGCTTAAAGCGGTGCGTCCCGTGGTGGTGGGCTTGTTGTTGTGGACGACCATCGACATCGCACGCTCGGTGTTTTGGAAGCAAGGAATGCAACTAGGGGATTTGTGGAATCGCTGGGATGGGCTGTTAATCGCCCTCGTCACCTTTGCGATTTTGTCGTTTACCAAAATTAATCCCGCCGTGGTTGTGGGTGGCGCGGCAATTTTGGGGTGGTTAGTGTATCGACGATAGGTGTGAGGCATGCCTCACACACAAAATCCCCTGTGGGGCGTACCGAGCACGCTCCACAGGGGATTGATGGTTTATTCGCCGCGCACCTTGGCATAATCAGCGCTCAACTCGTTGAGCATGGCCTCGCGTTGGTCATAGAGGCGTTTGAGGGGGCGGTTGGCTGTTGATTCGAGCACATAGCCGGTCAAGATGGGCAACACGACGGTGGTGTCGACATAACAGACGATGGAATCAGGGAGTTGTTCGGGGTCGACTTTGCCCCAAGTCATGGCTTCGCTGGGGGTGGCACCCGACAAGCCGCCGGTATCGGGGCGGGCATCGGTGAATTGCACGAAGTAATCGTGGCCTTTTTCGGCGATGCCCATGATTTCTTGGAGCTGGGGTTCAGTCTGCAAGATGAAGTTTTTGGGGGAGCCACCACCAAAAATAATCACGGCGCTTTTGCCACCATGTTTTTTGGCGTTATAGACGATCGAAGTGGTTTCGTTGACATCGGCTTCGACGTCAAAGCGCAACTTGTTGCCGGCCAGCGCCATGGCGGCCACATTCATGCCGATGGTCGAATCACCTGGGCTCGAGGTGTAGAGGGGCACACCGGCTTCGTAGGCGGCGGTCAGAATCGAGACATACTCGGTACCGATGGCTTTTTCGCGGGCTTGGGTATAGCGGCCGAGGCGGTAGTGGAGCTCGGCGGTGGACATGGTTTTTTGGAATTCGGCTTCGGCCAAGCAGCGTCGCAAAAACGCATCGGATTCGAGCAAGACTTCTTGGTCAAACAAAATATCATAAATCCGGATGATTTTTTGTTCACGCAAGGCCACATCATCACTAAACGGACTGCCGCCGTAAAGGGTGAATCCCAGTGAGCGGTGCATGTCGTGGTAGAGATTGGCGCCGGTGCTGACCACCCAGTCGACCAACCCTGCTTTGATGAGGGGGACGATGGCGGCAGTACCCAGCCCGGTGGGGGTCAAGGCGCCGGTGAGCGTGATGCCGATGGTGACGTCGGGTTGGGCGATTTTGCGGGCAAAGAGCTGGCAGGCTTCACGCATCCGCCCTGCATTGTATGAATAAAAATGATTGTCGACGAGTTGTTTGATACTCAGCCCAGGCACGATTGGCGTGGGGTCGAGTTTTACACCGTAGGTCATGAAAAAACTCCCTTGTACTGTGTGTTTCCGATACAGTACATATTTTACATGACTGACGACCATGGCGGGGGGAGTTTTTTTAATACGGTGTGAAATCATGATGAATTGGTGATTAACACGGGATATGGTATACTTTCCTACCGGTAGTGAACATTAATAACAATATCAAAAGGTAGCGCTCATGGAGCAATTACAGTCGGTCGCATGGCGCGACGGTGGTGTGCGTGTGCTTGATCAGCGCTTGTTGCCGCAACACGAAGTGGTCAACACCTATACAACCGTTGCCGATGTAGCGGAATCGATTCGTTCGATGCAAGTGCGTGGTGCACCGGCAATTGGCTGTACCGCAGCCTATGGTATGGCGCTGGTCGCGGTGCATGGGGCGGCGCATCAAAGCAGTGATTTGTTGCCGGCGTTGGCGGCGGCGCGGGTGACCCTCGATGCCTCACGGCCAACAGCGGTGAATTTGTTTTGGGCGACGCGGCGCATGTATGACTACGCTGTGGCTCAACAATCGTTGCCACTATCAGACTTTCGGCAGGCAATGTTGGCTGAGGCTGAGGCGATTTTTGCCGAAGATTTGGCCATGTGTATGGCAATTGGCCGCCATGGTGAGCCATTGATTCCTGCACGTGGCAATGTGTTGACCCATTGTAATGCGGGTGGCTTGGCCACTGCCGGTTATGGTACCGCCCTCGGACCGATTTATCGGGCCCACGAGTTAGGGCGAACCATCCACGTCTTTGTGGACGAAACCCGCCCCTATTTGCAAGGAGCACGTCTAACTGCCTTTGAATTACAGCGTGCGGGTGTGCCGTTGACGTTGATTACCGACAATATGGCGGCCTACTTTATGGGGCGAGGCTTGGTAGATTGTGTGATTGTGGGTGCTGACCGGATTGCGGCTAATGGCGATGCGGCCAACAAAATCGGCACGTATGGGTTGGCAGTACTCGCCCATGCCCACGGCATTCCGATGTATGTGGCAGCACCCACATCGACGATTGACATGCGGATAAGTGATGGGAGCATGATTCCCATCGAAGAGCGTTCGTCAGACGAAGTAACCATGTTGGCAGGGCAACGGATTGCGCCGGTGGGTGTCCATGCCGCTCATCCGGCCTTTGATGTGACGCCGGCCCGTTTGATTGCCGGGATTATCTGCGAAAAGGGCGTCGTGACTGCCCCATACGAATCAGCACTCGCCACATTGATGCAGGGGTAATGATGACAGTTGCCGTCGCTCCATTGTTGTATGGGGCCTTGCCTCACACCACACTTGATGAGGCAATGGCGTTGTTACAACGCTTCCCGATGCCCTATATGGTCTGGCCACAATTGCCGCAACGGAGCTTTCGTGAGCGGAGTGTAGTCCAAGCGGCATTGGGCTTCCCAGGGGTGGTGGTGGATGAACGACAGCGCCGCGTATTTGTGCAACGAGCGGTGAGTGAGGCGGCGTTGCTACAGCTGTCACTCGATTTTTTACAACGGCGTGATAATCGAGCGGCCTTGACTCCTGCTGAAGCGGCTGGTCTGTTTGCCATATTGCCATGGCTGGGGAATCAGGCAACGACGATTGGCTGCAAAGGACAATTACTCGGGCCGATTTCGTTGGCGGC
>CANFUF010000064.1 GCA_947450095.1 Roseiflexaceae bacterium | reverse complement strand
GTTGGCCGGCACTGGTCGGATTGGCAATATAGCCCACATTACTCACATTGGCGCTACCCAAGGATGTGGTCGTATATTGCCCAGACATGTTTTGGGCATAAAATACCACTGTGCTCGAACGGTTATTGGACGTCAGTGGATCGGTGGTGGCAATGGCGAGTTGCAATTGATTGGCTAGCGTCGTGGTCAGTGCTACCGTATTGGTAAATACACCGTTGGCATCACTTTGGAAGGCAATATCGCGTAAATCGATGGTCAGTCCATTCGTTACTGATGACGTGATTGTTGATACCGAGGCTCCAGCCGGGAATAGCGTCGTAAAGCTACTATTCCGCAAAGTGCTGTCACCATTGAGTGTCGCCACGATGATGACATTGGTCTTGATGATATTGCTGCCAGCGCTCAATGTGCCTGCCAGATAGAGATTACTGTTGGTGGTGGTGGGGTTGGGCAACAGACATGATTTGCTTTTGGACTTAAAGACCGCATCAATGGTAAAGGTCCAATCATGTCCCAAATCAATCACATTGGCCAATACACTCGTGCCATTTTTGGCGTCGGTACTAAATAATCCGGTGGGGAGGAGACTCGCTTTGCTGGTGGTTGAGGAAATCCGGTCGGCAGTCATCCCCGCAATACAGCCGCTGGGAAGCCGGGTGACCCACCCGCTGGTATTGACTTCGGTGCCGATCTCAACATACTCAGTGGGATTACTGCTATAGGCGGGGAGGGCAACGGTATTGAAATAGCCGATGACTTCGTAACTGGTACTGCTATGGGCGACTGCCATGTATTCGTAGGTGCGATTGGGATCCATCACCGAGGTGTCTTCGATGACCCAACTGCGATTTCTGCTGGTCCAATCACTAATAGTAGTGACTTGTAGCCACGGCACAGCGCTATCTGGGGCATGGATGCTATTGGGTTGGATGCGCCGGAACACCGCCACGAGGGGTGGTTTCTCGGTACTGGTATAAGTCTTGGCATCGAGGTAGATACAGACTTTGCGGGGTGGGGTCGCCGCATCGTTACAGATTTCGCTGTTGCTCGCCGACCACGTCGCATTGATATTCCCCAAGGCCGCCATGTTACGTGGTGCATCCAAAAAGACATCGGGTGCGGGGGTGATATTGAGGTCGAGGAAGTTGTTGACATTGCGCAACCAACGACTATTGAGGGTCGACGATAGTTCGGTCGTCACGGTCAAGGCGCTCGACACCGCACCGACCCGCAATGATTCGCCTGGGTCCATGGTGAAATTAAACGTGCTGGCGTTGCCTGCCACGGTACTGGTGACGATGGTACTCGTGGCTATCGGACTCGGGCGGGCAAGGATGACCGAGCGTGAATAAATGTCGGTGGTGCTGCCAAAGTCAACAGTCACTTGGTTTTGGCGGTTATCGTTGAGGGCTTGCTTGAGCGTAAAGCGGGGTGTTACTAATCCTTCGGCGCTCCAGCCCCGTTTACAGATGATTTTGGCTGGGCTGACATTGCCGTTGGCGTCTTGGTATTCGATTTTGTAGTAGACCGGTACATTGGTTTGCGAGGGGACGTATTTGTCGATCAAATCAATCCCGTACGGTTTGCCTTTGGGGGTATAGGGCCTAAAGCGTTTGACCAGCACCCATTTGCCAGTCCCTAGTTTGCGATAGAGCAATACTTGGGTGACGTCGCTGGGGACGGCTAGCCGACTGGGGAGTTTGTCGATACACGGGGTTCTGGAGTTGTCGGTGCCAAGGGTGGGTTGCGCTGGGGCGATGCGGTCAAATATTGCCCCTTTGACAGGGCGACTGGCCGCCGACCAATTCCCGGCGTTATCACGCACTTGGATGCGGTACCAATAAATACTCCCCACCGGCGGGGTATCAATGTAGGTGGTAGTAATGTTGCGGGTGGGGGCCGGGATGGTGGCAATAGGGGTCCAATTGGCCAGTTTGAGCCCTGTCGATATCGCCCGCGTCACATAAAACGTCGGTGGGGCGCCAGCGCCACTGCGGTCGAGGTCGAGATAGCGCCACGATAGTTGGATGCGCCCCGGTAATACCGATGGTTGGGTGGGATAGAGTGGGGTGGCGACGATTTTGTCTACTGGCGTGGGTGGGATTAAGTCGCGTTTGATGGCGCTAATTGTGGTCGAACAGGTGCCTTCGTTGTTGGCGATGTCGAGGGGACAAACTTTGTAGTTCCAGGTTTTGTATTGGGCAGGTGCGGTAATAATGTCATCGACGAAATAATAGGCATCGTCGCTATAGGCTGCCACGGTGCGGGTAACGGTGCTGGTGTCAAATACCACGGGCGGCAGTGGGCTGATGGGTTGGTAATTCGAGATACTGACGGGGTCGATATTGACCTTGTTCCACAGTATTGCTGCAGGGTCTTTGCGATAGACGTTGTAGCCGCTGATAATTCGACCACCGGTGACGGTGCCTTTGGTCCATGTCAAAAATACTTTGCCGTCGTTGCTCACTTCGTTTTGCATAATGCCAGGGTCATAGCGCTCGGGGCTCGTTACTACGCGGGCTGTCCCAATCACCCCCACGTCGCTTGGCCCATCATAGACGCCGGCTTCACGGAGGCTGGTTGGTTGTGGGATATTGGGGGTGGCGCCATCGGCACTAACTGTTACTGTACCAATCAACACGCGACTATTGGCTTTGTAGATGTTGTATGTATATGTGCTGGTGAGATTGGTGGTACTGACATCGGTATAACTCAAGCCCATTTTTTGGGCAAGGATGGGAATGCGTTGTACCGCAGTACGGGCTTTGATGAGCGTGCGAGTCTCGGTAGCGGTGCGGGACTTAGCGGCTAATAAGCCGTTAATCGAGGCAAACGTGGTAATCAGGTCATTAACGCTGATGGTATCGGTATAGAATCCCGTTGGACTAAAGGTTTGTCGCAACCCGTCCAGAGTATCACTCGATAACCCGCTTTGAAAGGCAGTGATGTCGAGGGAACTGGTGCCGGTAATCGCACGAGTGGTGGCGATATAGCTTTCTGCCGAGGTGCCGACACTCCGATACACGTCATAGGCACCAATTTTAGCACTGGTATTAGCCCAATTGAGTACTACAGTGCGATTCGAGATCGTTTTGCTTTGCCCATACAATACGTCTTCTGTGCTTGTTGGTGCCGGGGGGCAGGGTGCGCTGACGATACAGGCTTTGTTGCTGACCGCCGCAGGTATTATCTGGCGTACAATCCGTGGTGGTCGTGTAGGTTGGGCTGCTACAGTGGTAGGGAATAATGCGAAAAATATTCCGAAAATCACGACAATATTGAGTGCCCAGAGGGAATTGCGATACGAACGGCGGTGCGGGTGATGCATAAAATACAACTCCTTGCATTTATGCTATTTTTTATCCAAAAACGGCATAAATCAATCACATTTTGTGATGCTAGTATTCGTTAGTTTGTCAAATATGTAAAATATATAAATAAAATAACATAAATCGTAATAATATACAATAGTGAATAATGCCGGCGAATGAATTCGCCGCTATTCGCCCCTAGGTAAGGAAAAAGTGAAGAGGCGAATTCATTCGCCGCTATTCGCTCTTAGGAAGGAGCGACGGTGATAGATCGCCCGGGCATGCATCGGCGCACATCAATCAACGCCTCTGCGCCCTCTGTGTGCTCTGTGCGAGCTAAACGAAGTAGGAAGCGTGAAGTCTAAAGTCGGAAGTGACGAATGCCTCTGAGCCCTCCGCGTGCCCTGTGCGAGATAATAAAAAACCTCCCTGTGCGAGACAAATGACAATCCTATGCGGATTGCCACGAATTGTCATGTCAAAAAAGCCTCGTTGTCGTTTACAATAGAAAGTAAGTAGGTAATTTGTAGTTGATTGGTGATGATTTATGATGCGCTGGTATCGATTGATAGGGTTGCTTGTGGTGGTGATGGGGGTACTCGGGATTACCCAGCGTGCGACCGCCCAAACCGATCCCACCCCTGCTCCCGTCGAATTGACGGTCGATGGTGTGGCGCAACCATTGACGCCATTAACCGTACATCTGGCACTCGCCAATCCCGTGAGTGGCGCCGTTACGCTCATCGTGGCTGATCCCGCCGGCCATCAAATTGCAAGTGCTACGGTCCTCCTTGACCATGGGCAGGCTAGTACGACCATCGTACCCCGCGGGGCACGTGGGGCACATTCAGCCAATCTGATGCTGAGTAATGGCCGGGTGATTGCCTCGACGCCGGTACTATATACGTATGAACCGCAGACCATGGTGTCAACGGGGATTCAGCGCTATGACCAATTCATCCCTGCTGCTACCACCATCATGCGCGGTGCCATCCTCGATCAGCCGTTTGGCGAGGGTACAGTGCATGGCTACCGTTCACCCGACAGTCCGTTGATTTGGTTGCGTGACTATGTTTATCAAATGCGGGGCGCGCGCTATTTTGACGGCGACATGACGTCGGCGATTGATGCCTTTGCCGCCCTCCAATACGCCGATGGCAGCTTCCCCGACTTTTTACCCCGCGCGCCCTGGGCCGACACCGCCTATCGTACCCCCGTCGAAGCCGATGTGGAGTTTTTGTTTGTACAAGGGGTTTATCAGGCTTGGCAGGCCGGCGCTGGTGATGATTTTGTGCGCAAACACCTCGGTGCCATGCGTCGGGCTGTCACCTACACCCTACAAGACCCACTCCGTTGGGATGCCCAAAAAGGCCTGGTGCGCCGCCCGTTCACCATCGATATGTGGGATTTTGAAGTGGCGCAAGGCAATGCGCCCCGGCACACGATTGACGCCAATACGCGCTGGGGGATTTTTTATGGTGACAATACAGGGATGGTACAAGCCCTGCACATGTTGTCGACCATCGAAAACCGCGTCGGTGACCCAGCACTCGCTGGTGTCTGGACAACTGTCGCCGACGGAGTGCTGAGTCGTTTAAATGCCCTCAGTTGGAATGGGCAATATTACCGTCATTTCGTCTTTGATACCCCCACCAAAATCCCCGGTGTCGACCTCGAAAAACAATTGAGCTTGTCGAATGCCTATGCCTTGAATCGAGGCGTGCTTAGTGATGCCCAGAGTGATGCGATTTTGGATACCTACATTAGCCGGCGTCGGCCCGATGCCTTTGCCGAGTGGTATAGCATCGATCCTCCCTTCCCTGCCGGCACCATTGGTATGGGTGGGCGCGCTGGCGAAACCCCTGGCAGCTACGTCAACGGGGGCATCATGCCGTTGGTAGGTGGTGAGCTTGCCCGCGGTGCCTTCCGGATGGGGCGACCATCGTATGGGTTTGCGACACTTGATTATTACTGGGCCGGGATGTTGAGCCGCGGCCGGAGCTTTTTGTGGTATGGCCCCGAAGGCAGTGAAGGGGTTGGTACACCAGATACCATTAGTACCGATGGCTGGGGTACGGCTGCCATGCTCGACGCATTTATCGAAGGGGCTGTGGGTGTGGTTGACCAAGGTGATAATTTGCATAGCGTGACGTTGTCACCCCAATGGGCCTATACCCCCGATATTCGTGATGCCTATGCGGTGGTGCGCTATGCGGCCGGCAATGGCTATGTGGCCTATCGCTGGCACCAAGAAGCCTGTTGGGCGTCGATTGAGGTGACCGGTGCTGATCGTTACCAAGTCGCCTTGCCGGTTCCTTCCAATGCCAAAGGATGTAGTGGCACCGTCAGTTCCCCCAACGGTGCGGTGCGCCTCCTCCCCACCCACGAAGGCCAAGTCGCCGTCATTGATGTGACGAGTGGCGATGGCACGGTGGTGGTGAGCTGGTAAGTTGCGGCAATAAAATAGTCGGGTCAGCGTTGCGGAGCGTCGCTTGGGGCGCTCCGCGTTTTTGTGGTCAAAAAAAGGCAGATTGATAGGGGGCATGGGGGTGAATTGTTGACGCACCCCAACTGCATCGTCTACAATGAAAGGAATAGTGCATCGTTTTAGTGTGCTCCACACCATCGGTTTGTGTGTGGACCGGAGTGGCCATGAAAAAACTGTCTAGTAACCAGATTCGTCAAGCCTATTTATCGTTTTTTGCACAACGTGGTCATACGGTTGTCCCGAGTTCATCGCTGATTCCGGGTAACGACCCCACCTTGTTGTTCGCCAATTCGGGGATGGTACAATTCAAAGACACCTTCCTCGGGCTAGAACAACGCCCCTATAGCCGCGCCACCACCGCCCAAAAATGTTTACGGGTGTCGGGCAAACACAACGACCTCGAAGAGGTCGGGCCGTCACCCCGCCACCATACGTTTTTCGAAATGCTGGGGAATTTTTCGTTTGGTGATTATTTCAAGGCCGATGCCATCCCGATGGCGTGGGAATTGCTCACCAAAGTCTTTGAAATTCCCGTTGAGCGCATGTGGTTTACCGTGTTCCAAGGCAATGAACGGGTGCCGGCCGACGAAGACGCCGTGGCCCTCTGGATCAAAGCCGGTGCTGATCCCAGCCGCGTGTTGCGCTTTGGCGAAAAAGACAACTTTTGGGTAATGGCCGATACCGGTCCCTGTGGTCCCTGCTCCGAAATTACCGTCTATCTCGGCGATGACCTCAGCAAAATGTCTGCCGCCGGCGTGAATAGCGATGACCCCGATTACGTCGAAATCTGGAACAACGTGTTTATGCAATTTGAGCGCAGCACCATGCAACCCTTGCCCCGCCCGTCGGTCGATACCGGCATGGGGCTCGAGCGTATAGCGATGGTGCTCCAAGGGGTGCGCGCCACCTATCAGACCGACGTGTTCGTTGACCTGATTGACCGCATCAAAGCCTTGCGTGGCAGCGATGACAAAGATTACCGCGCCCAATATGCCCCCTACCATGCCGTGGCCGACCATAGCCGCGCCGTGGCCTTTTTGATTGCCGACGGCGTATTGCCAGGCAATACCGGGCGCTCGTACGTACTGCGCCGGATTTTGCGCCGCGCCGTCTACCAAGGACGCACCGTGGGCTTCGATAAGCCCTTTTTTACGGGCGTAGTCGATCGCGTCTTTGATTTGATGGGCGACGCCTATCCCGAATTGTTGGCGCGTCGTGATTTCATCCTCGAAACCGTCGATGCCGAAGAACAACAATTCCTGCGCACCTTGTCGGGTGGGTTGGTTAAACTCGGTGCCGTCATCGACCAAGTCAAAACCCAAGGCAGCAACGTCATCCCCGGCGCAGAAGCCTTTAAGCTCAAAGACACCGACGGCTTCCCCCTCGATTTGACTGAAAAAATCGCTGCTGACAACGGCATGACTGTCGATTCAGCTGGGTTTGATGTGGCCATGAATGAGCAACGCAGTCGCTCACGGTCCGTCGCGCAGTTCAAAAAAGGTGGCGACACCGAAGTCTGGGCTGAGTTGGCCTTGGCACCAACCACCTTTGTGGGCTATCAGCATGCCGTAGCTGATGGCCAAATCATTGCCTTGGTAAGTGCTGACGACGTCAAGCACGAAGCCACTGCCGGCACCGAAGTCCAAGTGGTGCTTGACACCACGCCGTTCTATGCCGAGAGTGGCGGTCAAGTGGGCGATACGGGCTGGATTGTGACGCCCCATGGGCGCATGCAGGTGACTGACACCCAACGCCCCGTCCCCGGCGTGACCGTTCATTTCGGAACAGTCGTCGAAGGGACGATTGCCCGTGGCGCCGTGGCCAGTGCCCAAATCGACCAAGTGCGCCGCAGTCATGTAGTGCGTAATCATACCGCCACCCACTTGCTCCAGCGCGCTTTGCGCGATGTGGTGGGTGAGCATGCCGCCCAAGCGGGTTCGTTGGTGGCGCCCGAGCGCTTGCGCTTCGACTTCACCCATAACCGGGCGGTCACGCCCGAGCAACTGCGTGACGTCGAGCGCCGCATCAATGCTTGGGTGCGTGATGACCAACCAGTTGAATGGCAAGAAATGCCCTACCAAGAGGCCCTCGACCGTGGGGCTGTAGCCTTGTTTGGTGAAAAATATGGCGATCGCGTCCGCCTCGTACACGCCGCCTCACATACCATTCCTGGCGCTGACGCCTATACTAGCCGCGATTCCCGCGAGTTGTGTGGCGGCGTGCATGTGCAGCGCACCGGCGAGATTGGCTTGTTCCGCATCGTCGCCGAAAGTAGTGTGGCCGGCGGCGTACGCCGTATCGAAGCAGTGACCGGGCTGGGTGCCGAGCAATGGGTCGACAGTCAAATCACGCTGTTGCGCGAGGCTGCCAGTCACTTGGGTGTACCGGTACCACAAGTGGCCGAGCGCGTCGAAGGGGTGTTGGCTGACCTCAAGCAACGCCAACGCGACATTGATGCCCTCAAATCGCAGGCCACCGGCGTACAAGTCGAGGACTTGGTGCGGGTAGCCGTACAACGTGACGGCATCACCTATGTGGTGACCCGAGTCGATGGCCTCGAGGTGGCGCAAATGCGCGAACTTGGTGACAAAATTCGCGACATGGTGCCCAATGGCGTGATTGTGTTGGCTGGGGCCAGCGAAGAACGCGCCCAGATTCTGGTGATGATGACCAAAACCGTGACACAGCACCATGCCGGCAATCTGGTGCGTGAACTTGCCCCGATTGTGGGCGGTAGTGGTGGTGGTCGCCCCGATATGGCCCAAGCCGGCGGCCGCGATATTGCCAATATTGATGCGGCACTACAAAAAGCACGTACGTTGCTTTCGATTTGATGCGCGTTGGAATACCCTTTAACGCAGTAAGGAATCACCATGTCGGTACCTGCAGTACAACACCAAATAGATCAACGCCGGCGTGATGACCGTGTGGTGGGGGTGCGCCAACGCACTCCTGCCCCCAACAAACGCTCGGCCCAAGGTAAACCGCGGCGACCCCGCCGCAACGCCGCCTGGCAGTGGTTTGCCTTGGCGGTGCTTGGTTGTTTACTCGGCATTTTGCTGTGGGCAGTACTACTCCGCATGACGATTACACTGATTCCGCCACTCGGTGAAGCCCGGGTGGTACCGTTGACCGACGTGGAATTCCCGATTACCGCAATCGGTAAATCTGACAGCATGCAAATCGAAGCAGTGCGCCTCGAAAACACCATTACCATCACCGAAACAGGCGAAGCCTTGACTGAAGTCCCCATGCCCGATGGTCGCGCCAAAGGGACAATCATGGTCATCAATATGCTCGAACAAGCCGTTGCTTTGCCCCAAGGAACAGAATTTATTGCCAGTGGTGGCGGTGGTGAAGTGCGCTTCATGATTGATGCCCCCGCTACTGTGCCACCTGCAGTCACGACGAATACCCTGACGAGCCGTACCACCGATTACGGCCAAGTCGAGGTTTCTGTCACAGCCCGCTCGGCGGGGAGTGCCTCGAATGTGGGTGAAAACAAAATCGCTACCTTGCTGTTGCCTGGTCAAGGACCGATTAGCAACGACAACGGCCAGATTATTTTGCGTAACGCCCCAATTACTGGTGGCAGCGAAACGATGCGCCGGATTGTGTCCGAAGCCGACGAGACTCGCTTGCTCGGGGCGGCCTTGACCAAGGCCTACGCCCAAGGGGTGAGTGATCTCAACGCCCAAGCCACGCAACGTATGCTCCAAATCGATGACACGACTATTGATCCCTCCCCTATCCAACTGGGCCAACCCCAAGTCTATGGTGAGCCACAATTGACACCTGTGGTTGGTACGGTGCTTGATCCGCGCAACGCCGAAATGCAGATGACGGTACAAATAACCTTCCGCGCTTATGCCATCAAAGCCGACCACACAATCCAAGCCCAACTGCAACAAGTGGTGCCACAACGCTTCCAAGGGGGCAGTACCCCCATTTGTCGGGTAGGCGAATTGTCGGCGTTCAAGGTCGCTGAATGGCATCCGTCCACCACGGCGATTGTGATAAACGGTGAGATTCGTTGTTCGCCACAGATGCCTATTCCGGCCGCGGTCATCAATGATTTACCCAAACAGTTGCAAGGGGTAAGTAATGTCCAAGCCAAAAATATATTGGAATTACTCAAAACCAAGGGAATTATCAGTGGCTATACTTTGCCCACCCGTGATCAACTCCCCCCATTACCGCAATTGATTACGGTGCGGGTCGGTGAGGCTACGGCGCCATGAGTCATGGGCATGCAGGCCGAATACTCGCATTGGATGTCGGTGCACGTCGCATCGGTGTGGCGCTTAGTGACCTTTCGCAGACACTTGCGACGCCGTATACGACTATTCATGCCACGCCAGTTGATGTTTTTTTTAAAAAGCTGAGCCAGATAATCACACAAGAGGACGTTGTTCAGATTGTAGTTGGGCTGCCTATTTCACTCAATGGCCAAGAAGGCCCGCAAGCATTACGGATTCGTGCGTTTATTGAGATACTCGTATCACACGTGACGCTTCCAATTGCCACATGTGACGAACGGTACACCTCGGCCGAAGCCGAGCGCATAATGATTGATGCCGGTTTGCGTCCCGAGCAACGCAAAGCGCGTATCGACGAAGTCGCAGCCTCGATTATTTTGCAAGATTATTTGACGAGCCTGCGCCAACCACCGCCATTTACGTTGGATGATGATGTTGGATAAAAAACTCCCCGCACCATGTGGTACGGGGAGTTTTTTGTTGGCATGAGATGGTTTACGGTGGTGAAATTATGGTGTCGATGATTTTGGCAAACTCGGTATAGGGTTGCGCCCCCATCAATAATCGTCCGTTGATGATAAATGCCGGGGTACTATTGATGCCAAGTTGTTGGGCCAGCGCCATATCGGCTTTGATTTGTGCCAAATGGCGATTGGTGGTGACACAGCTTTCGAATTGCGCCCGGTCAATCCCAATTGTACCGGCATAGTTGCCAAAGGTAGTCAAATCGTCGAGCGAACCATCGTGCCATTCTTTGTTGACGGCGCCATCAAACAAGGTTTTGCGCATCAAAAAAAACTGACCTTGTTCGGCACTACAATCGGCTGCTTGCGCCGCCATCAGCGCACCAGTGTGGATTTGTGTCAACGGGAAGTCATGAATTTCGATCGATAATTTCCCGGTATCGACATAGTTTTTCATTAATTGAGGCATCGTCTCACGGACGAATTTGGCACAATACGGTCATTGATAGTCGCTAAATTCGATGATTTTGACGGGTGCCTTTGCATCCCCGATGATTCGTGGGTTGGGGACGCGTGCCGACAACAATGACGTGTCGCTTGGCGTGGTGGTGGTGCTCCCTGGCGCAAATCCACAGGCTACGAGGCTGAGCAACAATACTCCAAACCAAACTGGTAAAAAACGGTGCATGCTAACTTCCTTGCGCATCACGCATACGAATCTGCGTGGTACGACCGACAAGTCCACTGCCATCATCACCACAATAGGGGCAAATCGACCAGGTTAAGTCAATCACATGGTCACAGCTGATACAGCGCCGGCGTAAGGCGGTGTGGCAATGGGGGCACAAGATGAATTCGTGGTCGATACCGCGTTGGCACTGCGGGCAGACAAACTGCTCTTCAATGTCGTGGCGCAAGTATTCTTCTTCGAGGGAACGCTCGTAGCGGTCCGAAATCGTTTGGCGCGGGCGGAGCATCATATAGACGCCCAAACCGGCAAACGGAATGAGTAACGCCATCGATACGGCCAATACTTGCAACAAGGCCTCTTCGTGACGGGCGTGGATGTCGCGGTAGGTCCAGATAACCGTAGCCATCCAGAGCAATACGATATAAATGCCAAACACCCATTTGAGTACATCGAGTAGTGGCCCTACTACGCCGAGCATTCCTCCAATATCCACAATCTCACTCCTTTAGCCTTGCTGGTCACAACGATAGTTGACTAGTTCAATACGCGGGTTACGGATTCAGCATTGAGCACAAACACCGTCGCACCGCCCACTTGTACTTCTACGGGGGTTGGTGGGTAAAATTCACCGGACTCCGCCACCGGTGGCAACGGCGAAATATAGCGTACGCGCATATGACAGTGGGTGTGGATCAAGCGCATCACGGCGTCGATATGTTCGTCTTCGACGGCAATCAACAATGTGACATTGCCTTCACGCAAAAAACCACCTTCACTACTGATGCGGGTGACACGATGGCTACGGGCGGTAAGAGCATCGACGAGGTCACCGGCATCTTGACGTTGAACCACGGCAATCATTAATTTCATGGGAATCCCTTTCATCTACCTGGGGCATCGATGCGTTTAATACTGGTTAAATACGGCAACACATGTTCGTAGGTGATATCTGCAAGTGCTTCAATGCTGAGACGTGCATCACACACGCGCCAACGGGGCACATCAGACTCAATCAAGGCATGGTATCCATCGGCGACGCGCCGGTGGTAGGCAACTTCACGGGCGTCGAGTCGATTCCATTCAACCCCTTTGGGCAATTCGCCATTGCGCCGGCGCTGTTTGCGTTCGAGTCCTTCATCAGCACTGATAGCGAGATAAATGCTAATGTCTGGGCGTAAATCACCAGTCGCAATTGCAGTAAGCGTTTTGAGTTCGTTGAGGTCGCGACCCAAGCCGTACCCTTGGTAGGCGTAGGTCGAATCTGCATAGCGATCACAAATCACAATACCACCTTGGGCGAGGTAGGGTTTGATGACTTCGTTGACGAGTTGGGCTCGAGCTGCCGAAAAGAGAAAAATCTCGGTGGTGGGGTCCATTTCGGTGTGTTGTAAATCCAACACTATCCGGCGAATCATATCTCCAATTCGCGTCCCACCAGGCTCGCGCACCAAAATTACCGGATATCCTGCGGCGTATAAGCGTTCGTAGAGGGCGCGGGTCTGCGTGCTTTTGCCGCTCCCTTCGCTCCCCTCAAATGTAATGAACAATCCCATCATACCCTTTTTTCTGCGTTTATGCTAGCGTGACAATTTGACCCGGCGAAACGGTTCACGCCCGCGACTCTCTGATTGCATGTTGTAGCGTTCGGCCATTTGGTGTTGCAGCCGACGGATAATTGTTCCTTGGGGCGTCAATTCAACCTGTTGACGTTCCCCACTGATAATCTGGTTAATCGCCGTTTCGGCCTCGAGGATGGCTTCCTGTACATCTTCTTCTTTGCCGTGACCTTTTTCGGGTTGGCGATGAATCTGATCTGGGAAGAAAATATCGAGCAACTGGCGTTCGATTTGCATTGCCGTCGATGACCGCAACACATAAATCGGCAAATTGCGCTCTTCGGCATTGCGCAAGCGTGACGAACCTTGGCGGTAGTAGTTTTTGATGGTCATTACCATGTTGGCGTCATTGATGTCTTTGACCACTATCGCTGCCACTTTGAGCTGCGCAATCGCCTTTTCGACTTTGTCACGACTTAACCCAAACGGATAAATCCGGTGGGTGGGGGTGACGGTGACGATTTTTTCGACAGGTGCCACCACAAACGTGGGAGCCGCACTTGCCGCACCTGCCGGTGTTGTCACGCTATTCGCACTGAGGCGTAGCGCCAGTGGTCCGGCAAATGATGCCGGCGTGAGGGGCTCATTGCGATTGCCACGGTCGTTGCGGCCTTGGCGCCCATTGCGATTGCCACGGTCGTTGCGGTCGTTGCGCATGTCGGGTTCCATCCCGATGTTGTGGGCCCGCCGAATCCCCCACGCTTGTTGACCTGCCAAGCCTTCGGTGGGCTCGGGGTTGACGATTTCGATGGTGATTTTGCCATCTTCTGCACGACTACGTTGCTCTGCCGCGGGAGATTCACCGCGCAACAAGGCATCGACGGCTTCGGCGACGTTGGTATAGACAATCACATCGTCCCAATTACGGATTTCGACCAGCACATCAAAGGTAGGAGGCTGTTTGCGTTCGAGGACGGTTTTTTGGGTGCCACGGCGGCGCGCTTCATCGTCACCGAGGGTGACGGCTTGGATTCCCCCAATCAAATCAGACAAGGTGGGGTTGACCATTAGATTTTCGAGTAATTGGCCATGAGCGGTACCAATCAGTTGCACTCCCCGTTCGGCAATGGTGCGCGATGCTTGGGATTCAAGCTCGGTGCCGATTTCATCGATGACAATCACTTCAGGCATGTGGTTTTCGACCGCTTCAATCATCACGGCATGTTGCTCGCTGGGGCGTTGCACTTGCATGCGCCGGGCCCGCCCAATCCCCGGATGGGGGATATCGCCATCGCCGGCGATTTCGTTGGAGGTATCGACGATCACGACGCGCTTGCGCACATCGTCAGCCAGCACCCGGGCAGTTTCGCGCAACATGGTGGTTTTGCCGACCCCTGGGCGCCCCAGCAACAACACACTTTGGCCTGACTCGACCAAATCACGGATGATGCTAATCGTGCCGATGACGGCCCGCCCGATGCGACAGGTCAAACCAATCACCCGTCCCGAGCGATTACGAATGGCCGAAATGCGGTGTAGGGTGCGTGGGATGCCCGCGCGGTTGTCTTCACCAAAGGCACTAATTGCCGAGGTAACGGCATCAATATCGCCCAACGTGACTTCGGCGTCACCCAGCAAGGTGGCGGTGACGCGGTAGCGGGCTTCGGGCAAGCGGCCCAAATCCAACACGATTTCGAGTAAATCTTCTTGGGGGTGTTCGGCTTGGGCAATTAATTCGCGAATGCGCGACGGCAAAGTGTCCAACAATAAATCAATATTACTGGTTATTTCGTTTCGTTCTGGCATATAGTCTCGCTTGTTCGCTTGCGGGCACGATTGAGGGGACGGGGGAACCAGATTCGCGGGTTGGCTCAAGGACACGCGCAAAAGCCGATCTGCGCATAAAGCTTACATTATGGCGCACCCACAATGATTGCTCATCAATGGGCTGGAAGCCCAAATCCTGGGCTGACCAGAGGAGTTCCTCTTGGTAGTCACGCAACACCAACCAAATCGGCAAGGTGTCGGCGATTTGACTAATCCCAAAGCGCAACATGTCAGTGGCGAGTTCACGGGCATTGGGGTCAATCAGCAGGTGCATCAAGTGGGCTTCGCGTCCACTACGTACCCGTAGCGCTGCGCTGATATGCTCAGCGTTGCGCAGTACCCAGGCACGGCGCTTGACCCCATCCCACGGGGTTTGTAACGGCAACATCCAATCTCGGGCGGCTTTGGCTTCGGCGTGTTGTACGGGGCGTGGGGTGATTTGGCCATAGAGTTGATGGACCCCCCACACATCATGCCTGCTTTGTGGTTGCATCGTCGCAATCCGCGTCCCTTGATCCCAATCGGGACCATCGAGGCGCAACAGCATCTGGCGCGCATAACTGGTATACCCACTTTGCCGGAAAATCTCGCTCATGTCGCTATTGGCCCCGGGTTGGGTTACGTATAAGCGTTGGATTTGCTGTTGGGCACTTTGTACCACGTGGGTTTCGAGTAAACGAAACCAAATATCGTGATCGGTGGGGAGTTGATGACGTGGCCCATAGGTTGCCAGTGCCACCACTTGTTGCTCGGGGCGTGATTCGCGGCTACTCGCTTGGAGCACGCCGCTGACACTCCCTTCGTGATGCACATAGGTGGTATAGCGCGAATTATTGGCTACCAATGACCGTAATCCAAACAACAAGGGACGATGGCGTTGCAACAGCAACGCATCGTCGTTGAGGAGTGCTAACGATCGCGGTTTGTGCCGCAACGTCAACAGGTCAGTTGGCGTCAGTAAGCGACCCATACAGGCCTCGTCGTTTTATAAGCTCAAAAATAAGCGATGGATGCGATCATCGAGGGTGAGTTCAGGATGGAACGATGTCGCCAACATGTGGCCTTGCAGTGCCGCTACAACCCGACCATCTGGGAGGGTTGCAATGGTATGACAGGCACCTTGAGGGTTTTCTAAAATAGGTGCCCGGATAAACACGGTATGGAACGGCGCATCGAGCCCTGCTACGGTGACATCAGCCTCGAAACTATCGAGCTGGCTGCCAAAGGCATTCCGGCGTGATTCGATATCCATCAAGTGGAGCGATGGTTGATCCGCTTTGCCATCGATGATTTTGCGCGATAACAAAATCGCCCCGGCACAAGTGCCCCAAATGGGCATCCCCGCAAGGACGCGTTGCCGGATTGGCTCGATTAGGTCATACATCACCAGCAACTTGCCAATGGTCGTGCTTTCGCCACCAGGCATAATCAGGCGGTCGACTTTGGCCAAATCACGTGGTAAACGGACTTGTAGGCACGGGATCCCCATGCGCGTTAGCATCTCTTCGTGTTCGCGGAATGCGCCTTGGAGCGCCAAAATCCCTACAATCATCGTAGCTCCCGTATCTTGTGCAACACCCCATTACCACCGCGCGTGCAGTGGTAATGGGGTGGGAGGAATCTACCAACCGCGGCTTGCCAACAATTGCTCTTGGGGTAATGAGCTAATGTTGATACCGACCATGGCTTCACCAAGGTTTTTGCTCACTTCGGCAATGATGTGGGCGTCTTGGTAGTGGGTGGTGGCTTGGACAATCGCCTTGGCGCGTACGCTGGGGTTGCCCGATTTGAAAATCCCTGAACCGACAAACACACCGTCGACGCCGATTTGCATCATCAAGGCCGCATCGGCTGGGGTGGCAATCCCACCCGCAGCAAAGTTGACGACGGGCAAACGACCGGCTTGGGCAACTTGCTTGACCAATTCGTAAGGGGCTTGCAAGTTCTTGGCGGCACTATAGAGCTCGTCTTCGCTCATTGATTGCAAACGCCGAATTTCGCCAAACACGGTGCGGGCGTGGCGTACAGCCTCGACCACATCGCCGGTGCCGGCTTCGCCTTTGGTGCGGAGCATGGCGGCTCCTTCGGTGATGCGGCGGAGCGCCTCGCCGAGGTTTTTACAACCGTTCACAAAGGGAATCTTGAAGCGGTGCTTGTCGATGTGGAATTCGTTGTCGGCCGGCGTGAGTACTTCACTCTCGTCGATGTAGTCGATCCCGAGGGCTTCGAGGACTTGTGCCTCGACGAAATGCCCGATGCGGGCCTTGGCCATCACGGGGATGGTGACACTCTCTTTGATGCGGATGATTAATTCAGGGTCGCTCATGCGGGCCACGCCGCCCTGCTTGCGTATATCTGCAGGTACTCGTTCGAGTGCCATGACGGCAACTGCACCAGCGTCCTCAGCGATTTTGGCTTGTTCGACATCGATAACGTCCATGATGACGCCGCCCTTGAGCATTTGCGCCAAACCGGCTTTCGTCGTCCACGTTGATTTTTCAATGGCCATGAAAGTAGCTCCTTCGGCATACGAAAAAGAGAACCAGAACTATGGTTTCAAGTATTGTACCACAGGCACTTCTGCTACGCAGAAAAAAACAGCGGGCAGGTGACTTTCGTCATCCCTGCCCGCCACGTTGCGGTCGATGTGATTAGCGACCGTAGTTGCTGGCAACCACGTCCCAGTTGACCACACTCCACCAGGCTGCCAAATAATCGGCACGGCGGTTCTGGTACTTGAGGTAGTAGGCATGTTCCCATACGTCCACACCCAACAACGGCGTAAGCCCTTGCATGATGGGGCTATCTTGGTTGGGGGTGCTGATGACCTTGATGGCACCGCTGGCGTCTGATACCAACCAGCTCCAGCCACTGCCAAAGCGCTTCATACCGGCATCGTTGATGGCGGCTTTGAGCTTGTCGACATCACCAAAGGTGGCGGTGATGGCGGCAGCCAAGGCGCCATTGGGGGCAATGGCACCACCAGGGGTCATGATTTCCCAAAACAAGGTGTGATTGGCGTGCCCACCCACGTTGTTGATGAGGGCTTGGCGAATGCTGTCGGGCGTTTCGCTGATTTTGCCCAACAACTCGACGGCTGACAAACCCTGCAAGGCCGAATGGTCGTTCAATGCGTTGTTGGCATTGGTGACGTAGGCGGCATGGTGCTTGCCGTGGTGGATGGTCATCGTCTGGGCATCAATGTGGGGCTCGAGTGCGGTAACATCGTATGCGAGGGCCGGTAAGGTGAATGGCATGTTCAGTGCTCCTTAAAATCAAATGATGGCGAAACAACTTCCATGTCTCGAGTATAGCACTCTCTCTTTGTGCATGTCAAAGTAGGTTGGACCGGCCTGCCATGGATTGCAGCCCACCCTCACTCATCCGTTTATTATCCCTGCGCTATCATCATTGCGGCTATACGTTGGTATATGCTGTATACAATAATTAAGCAATAGTTATGCATTGATGAAATTATGTGTAATAGACATAAAATTACACGAATGGCATATCTTGGCTATTGGTGCCTGTGATACACTGTATGTAGTAGATGAATGAATATGACATACGCATCAACACACCTGTGGGTGGTAGATGATTTTTTACAGGTGTTCATTTATCGTCGCTGCATGACAATGATGGAGATTCGCCGCTCATAGCAAAATTAGGAACGCTCAGCATTTATGTTCTTCGGGTGGAGTTCTTCTGCGACATCGTTTTAGTACGAGGAGGCAGGCATGCAGCGGGTCTTGCTACTTAATGCGAGTTACGAACCACTTCAATTAGTGCCGTTACGGCGGGCACTGGTATTGTTAATCCAAGAAAAAGCAGAATTAGTCGAAGCCGC
>CANFUF010000063.1 GCA_947450095.1 Roseiflexaceae bacterium | reverse complement strand
CTCGAAGAAGAATTGCGGGTGGCCCGCGACATCCAGACCTCGCTGTTGCCGGCCCGGGCACCGCACTTGCCCGGCTGGGACATTACCGCGCACTGGAGGGCGGCGCGGGTCATCGGCGGCGATTTCTATGATTATTGGCCGCTCCACGACGCCGACAATCAGCCCTTGTTTGGCTTTGTGATTGCCGATGTCAGCGACAAAGGGATGGCGGCGGCGCTGTTTATGGCGCTGTCCCGCAGTCTCGTGCGGGCGGCAGCCCTCGACGGCTCTGACCCGGCGCTGGCGCTGATGCGGGCCAATCGCTGGATTACCCGCGATTCCGAATCGGGCATGTTTGTGACGATTTTTTATGGCATCCTCAACCCAGCGACGGGGCATCTGCGCTACTGCTGTGCCGGCCACAATCCGCCGATTTTGCTCCGCCCCGACGGCTCGTTTAGTGAGCTCAGCACACCGGGGATTGCGCTGGGCGTCATCGAAGAAGCCACATTGCACAGCCGCGACATTACCATGGCGGCGGGTGACCTGCTAGCCTGCTACACCGATGGCGTAACGGAGTCGTTTGATGACCACGACAACCAATACGGCACCCAGCGCCTACGCGACATGATGCAACAGCACCGCCACGACGCCACCGATGTCACCATCCAGGCCATCGCCGACGATGTGACCACGTTTAGTGATGGGCGGATTTACGATGATGTCACGATGTTTTTGGTGAAACGAAAAATACCGTAGAGACGTCGTCTCGCATGGAGGTCTCGCACAGCGCACGCAGAGGGCACAGAGGCAGTTTGTTGATTGCTGAGTGTCAATTAATGTGGTGCTTGTTCGTTTTGCTCCGGGGAGTTCGTTGTCTCGCACAGGGCACGCAGAGGGCACAGAGGTCTGTACGACATCATTCCATGGCGCCATGGGGCGCACAAGGAAACATCTATTAATTGGCATGGCCAATACGTTGATACAACGACGCAAAGCGTTCATGGCTTTGCTGATAAGCCGCCAACACCTGTGGGCGTGCTTCTGCATGTGTCGATTGTGCAAACGATTCGAGCACGGTTGCCACCAAATCTGCAAGTGATTGCCCTTGTTGATCAGCAATCGTGCGTAATGTTTCGGCAGTGGCCCGATCAACTTCGGCGTAGAGCGTTTCGCGATCAGTCGTCATCATCCATCTCCCAATGAAATAGGAAATATCGTCTCCATCAATTATACCGTAGAGACGCAGCCTGCTGCGTCTCCACCATGCAATGCATACGAAGTAGGAAGTATGAAGCATGAAGTATGAAGTTGTAGAGTAGAGACGCCGTAGAG
Organism: Roseiflexaceae bacterium; assembly: GCA_947450095.1. GTDB lineage: Bacteria > Chloroflexota > Chloroflexia > Chloroflexales > Roseiflexaceae > UBA965. Next base: position 17,308 of record CANFUF010000063.1, on the reverse strand, counting down.
ACGCAGCCTGCTGCGTCTCCACCATGCAATGCATACGAAGTAGGAAGTATGAAGCATGAAGTATGAAGTTGTAGAGTAGAGACGCCGTAGAGACGCAGCCTGCTGCGGCTTACAGCGTCTCCACCATGCCACGCATACGAAGTAGGAAGCATGAAGTTGGAAGTTGGAAGTTGTAGAGACGCCGTAGAGACGCAGCAAGCTGCGTCTCTACGGTTGAATCTCCACCATGCCACACATGGTGAGGTATAATCAGGCGACACACTTACAGGGAGTACCCCCAATATGGCGAATTTTTTCCGCCCATCACGCACCATCCCCGTGACCACGTGGACTGCGACCTCACGCTGGGATTTATCCCTGCCCCGCCTAGCGATTTTGGCCGCCGGCTTGTTTTTGTTTGGGCTGGGCGAGGCGTTTTTCGTACAATCCAATCAAGGCAACTCGCCATGGGCGGTGTTTGCATCGGGCATCACCAATATTACCGGCTTGTCGCTGGAATGGGCCACCTTTGCAATCGGCGCCGTGATTTGTCTGCTGTGGATCCCCCTCGGCGAAAAGTACGGCATCGGGCCCATCGCCAACACCATCATCGTGGCTTGGGCCATGGGCGTCGGTCGCTCATTTATCCCGCTCCTCGACTCCCAACAATACGGCGTCAGCATCATTTATATTTTGGTGGGGCTAAGCTGTATCGGCTTTGGGTCGGCATTCTACATCACTTGTGGGCTGGGCGCCGGCCCGCGCCAAGGGGTCATGGCCGCCTTGCACCGCATCACCGGCATCCGGGTAGCCCGCATCACCACCGCCATCGAAGTGATAGTCTGTACCCTTGGATTTTTCATGGGTGGCAAAATCGGCTTCGGTACGCTGGTGTTCGCCATGTTGGTGGGCCAAGCAGTCGCCATCGCCTTTGGGGTCATCGGTCGGCTCGGCGCGCTTACGCCCGTGGCCAGTGTGCCCAGTGACGACGATAGTGCCGCCAGTAGTGCAGTAGACGGTTAGTGTGTGTTGATAAAAAAATAACCCTACACGACAATCCCCCCAATACCATAGGCGTATTTCGCCAAGGTTTTTGGGGGGATCACACATCTATCTCCGGTCCGACACTCGGTGCCGCGGGTCGCCATAAATGGCGCCCCACGCCACTGCTCGCCAACCACTTGCCGCGCCCACCAGCCAAATGCAACCATGCGTCTGATGCCGCGCCGTGGTTATTTGAGGCGTTGCTTGCGCTCGCGCTTGCTCGCACCGACGGTGGCCAAGGTCTGCCCCAGCTGTTCGACACTGAGCAGATTGTGTACCGGCAAGAAATCGTCGATATAGGGCAAGGCCGCCTGCATCCCTTGGGTGAGGGGCTGATAACGGGCATTACCGAGCAACGGATTGAGCCAAATCAAGCGGTGGCACGAGCGTTGCAGGCGGGCCATTTCTTTGGACAACAAGGTCGGGTCGCCCCGATCCCAGCCGTCGCTGATAATCAGCACTACCGGCCCGCGTGACATCACCCGCCGCGACCATTTGACATTGAATTCGCGGATGGTATTGCCGATGCGGGTGCCCCCCGACCAGTCGAGCACTTGCTTGCTGACCAAGGCCACGGCGTCATCGACATCTTTGGAGCGCAACAAGCGCGTCACCCGCGTCAAGCGTGTGCCAAATACAAACGATTCGACCATACCCACGCCGTCGTTGAGGGTATGCACAAACTGCAACAACATGCGGCTATAACGATCCATCGAGCCACTAATGTCGCACAGCACCACCAGCGGGCGCTGGCGTTGGCGGGGACGGCGGTAGGCCAAATGCACCGGCTCGCCGCCAAAGCGCAGGCTATCACGGATAATCCGGCGCATGTCGACGCGCCCACGCTGTTTGGTGCGCTGGGTGCGGCGGGTACGACGCATGGCAGGGCGCCAGCGCATTTGGCGCATCATGACGCGCGCTTGCTGGACTTCGTCGTAACTAAAGCTCCCGAAATCGCGAGTGCGCAGGGTTTCGCTGGCGGTATAGGCCAACGTCACCCCCACCTTGTGCTCTTCGGTATCGTTACTGTCGTCGCCAGGGTTCTCGCCGGCCACCGGCTTTTTGCGGGGGATGCGCAATGGTCGTTGCGGGATGCGGATAACGGGGATGGCCATTTGGGCCGGATCAAAGCCCGAAATCGGCCGGAAGTAGAAGCCAAAGGCGGCCTCGAACAACGGCAAATCTTCGGGTTTGGTAATCAGGGTACAGCGGGCCGCATCGTGCAAGGCTTCGCGGTCGGTCAGCGACACAAACGTCAACCCCTGCGCGAGGTCGATGAGTTGGCCGCTACCGACTTGAATGCCCATGCTCCGCAACAGATGGACAAACCCGACTAAATGGGCACTGATGTGACCGTCGCTCATAGTGAATTGACTCGCGCCAACAAGGCTTTGACCGCCTCACCTTTGACTTGTTGCAAATCGTCTTGGTATTTGAGGATGGCACCAAGGGTGTCGTCGACGGTCTCGAGGGTCAAAGCCGTGGTATTGAGTGCCACCAAGGCATTGGCCCAGTCGATGGTTTCGGCTACACCGGGGATTTTGAACAAATCGAGGCGCCGTAGCTCTTGCACAAAGACCACAATCTGACGCGCCAAGGTTTGGTTGATATTGGGCACACGGGCTGCCAAAATAGTCAACTCTTTGTCGAGGGTGGGGTAATCGACCCAGTGGAACAGACAGCGGCGCTTGAGGGCGTCGTGGACTTCCCGGGTACGATTGCTGGTGATAATCACGATGGGGGGATATTTGGCTTTGATGGTGCCTAATTCGGGGATGGTGATTTGCCAGTCCGACAACAATTCCAACAAAAAGGCTTCGAATTCTTCGTCGGCGCGGTCGAGCTCGTCGATGAGCAACACAGGAGCTTGGGTATGCCCACCGTCGATGGCATGGAGCAAGGGGCGCTGGATGAGGAATTCGCGGGTGAAAATATTGGCGGCCTTGTCGCTGCCTTGGGTTTCGGCCATGCGAATCTGCAACAACTGACGGGGGTAATTCCATTCGTAAATGGCCGTCGAGGCATCGAGGCCTTCGTAGCACTGCAAACGGATCAGCTCGGTGCCGAGAATGGTGGTCAATGTTTTGGCGATTTCGGTTTTGCCGACGCCCGCTTCACCTTCGAGCAAAATCGGTTTGTGCAACTTGAGTGCCAAAAAAAGCGCCGTGGTCAACGAACGATCGGCGATGTAGTTGTGCTGGGCCAAGGCCTGTTGCAAATCATCGATGTGGTCAAATTGCATGGGGAAGCTCCTCGTATGCGGCATGTAGGTATTGTATCAAATTCCGCGCTTTATAGCGCCCCCCACGAACTGTGTGCACCCGGACGGGTGTGTTATGTCAAATTCACCGACCGCACCCCACGCATTTTCCCCCAAAAAACAACTCACAACGGCTGACTCGCCTTGATGATTTGGTAGGCGGGGGTAGTAGCCACGCTGGTGACCTCGCTGAATGCGGTGCTGAGCAGTGCGCGATAGGGCAAAAAGGCGTTGGCCACCAGCCAAAAGGCGCCGTGAGGGGCGAGGTGCTGAGCGGCGGTGGCCACAAAGGCCCGCACCATGGCGTCGTCGCGCTGTTTGCCGGCGTGGAAGGGGGGGTTGCTGATGATGACGTCGTATTGTTGCGGCCATGGCAGGCCGTCGAGTACGTCGCCCCAGGCCACTCGCACCGCAGGACAATCGGCAAAGGTGCGGCGCATGCTGGCCACAGCATGGGCATCGACGTCGATCATGTCGACGAGGGCGGCACCGGCATCGAGGGCCCAGCCACCCAAAATCCCCGCCCCAGCCCCCAAATCAAGCACACGCTGACCGGCCAGCGCCGGCAGATGCTGGCACAACCAGGCGCTACCGGCGTCGACGCGGTCGTGGGCAAAGACCCCTGCTTGGCTGACATAGCGCCGCCCGTGGCAGTCGATGTGGGTCCAGCTGTCGCGGGCAATACCGGGCTGGTCAAACCACGCTGGCTGACTGGCGAGGGCGGCAGGTTTGATGGCAGTCACCAGGCGTTGGTGGTGCTTGGATTGCTCGTTGCAACGACCAAATAGTGCCTTGACATCGCTGGCGGCGATTTTGCCACCGGCGTCGTTGGCGCCACAGGCCACCAGCACGCCCCCCGGCGCCAACAGCGCCCAGGCCTGACAGAGGCGCTGGCGCCAGGCTTCGCGGGTGGGGGGCACTTCGATGAGGATGGTCTGGTAGTGGCCGGGCACTAGGGTGGTGGCATCTGCCCGGAGCGTGACAGCCGGCGCGGTGTGGGCGATACTCGCGGCAACGCCGGCATGGCGGGTCACCACGGCGATTTGGCGAGTAGGGAAGGCCAGCGCCGGCAAGCCAAAGGCCACATCGAAGCAACAGACGGGGTCGGCGTATTTGGCGCATTCGTAGGCCAGCCATAGTGCCGCCGGCGACATGTCGGGGCCGCCGGGCAAGCCGGGGCGGGCGTGATATGTCACAACGCGCCCCGCCACCGTAGTGGTCGAGGCGCGCCATTGGGAGTGGGGCGAAGGTTGGGCGGTCAATGTTTAGGCTTCCCCAGTTCAATCGAGCGCTCAAAGGCGGCCCGCACGCCATCGCTGATGGCACTGCGCAAGCCGGCTTTTTCCATGGCGTTGAGCCCGGCGGCAGTGGTGCCAGCCGGCGAGGTGACATCGTTGCGCAGTTCGGCGGGGTGTTTGGGGCTGGCCATGGCGTAGCGCATCGAGCCGAGCAGGTTTTGTTCGGCCAGTTGTTTGGCCAAGGGGCGGGGCAAACCAATCGCCACGCCGGCGTCGATCATCGCTTCGAGGATTAGGAAGACGTAGCCGGGGCCACTGCCCGAAATGGCCGTGACATGGTTAATGTAGTATTCGTCGTCGACATAGACGGCTTGGCCGAACGATTCGAGCACCTGTTGCGCCAAGGCTTTTTGGCTGGCGCTGACGGCCGGCGCGGCGGTCCAGCCCGAAATCCCGGCGCCGATCATGGCGGGGGTGTTGGGCATGGCGCGCACCACGGCGGGGTGGTTGAGGCCGTCGCGCAGGGTGGCAATGGTGATGCCCGCCATAATCGACAAGACCACGGCGCCGGCGGGGACGACCCCGTGTAATTCGGGCAACACCCCGGCTACCATTTGGGGTTTGATGGCAAATACCACCACATCGGCGTCGGCCACGGCTTCGCCGTTGCTGGCCACCATGGTAATGCCGTATTGGGCATGCATGACGGTGCGGCGGTCGGCGCGGGGCTCTGAGGCGGTGATGTAGTTGGCAGGGATGCCGTTGTTGATGAGGCCACTAATCATGGCTTCACCCATCATGCCGGCACCAATCATGGCGATACGGGGGTGCGTCATTTTATACCTCGATTCCCACAAAGTCACCGACGGCTGGCACGGGGAATTGTGTGCACCATTCAATGATTTCGTTGCGCACTTGGGCAATCACCGTCTCGTTGTCGATGTTGCTGAGCACACGGTCGATTAAGTCGGCCACCATGTCCATATGCTCGGGCTTCATGCCACGGGTGGTCATAGCCGGTGACCCGAGGCGGATGCCCGAGGTGACCAAGGCCGAACGGTCGTCGTTGGGGACGACGTTTTTGTTGGTGGTGATATGGGCGGCGTCGAGCACTTCTTGGGCTTGTTTGCCACTAATGGTGGGCTTGTTGCGGCGCAAATCGACCATCAACAGGTGATTGTCGGTGCCATCAGACAACACATAGTAGCCCCGCTTCATCATGCTGGCAGCCAAGGCTTGGGCATTGGCGATGACGGTGGCGGCGTAATCTTTGAAGTCAGGGCGCAGGTTTTCGGCGAAGCCGACGGCCTTGGCGGCCACCACATGCATCAAGGCGCCCCCTTGAGCGCCGGGGATGACCATTTTGTCGAGCACTTCTGACATCATCAAGGTACGGCCACTTTTGGCGGCTTTTTGGCCAAAGGGGTTCTCGAAATCTTGGCCCATCAAAATAATCCCGCCGCGTGGTCCGCGCAAGGTTTTGTGGGTGGTAGAAGTAACCACGTGGGCATAGGGGATGGGGCTCGGCAGGTGGCCAGCGGCAATCAAACCGGCCGGATGAGCGATGTCAGCGAACAAATAGGCGCCTACTTGGTCAGCAATTTGCCGGAATTTGGCATAGTCGATGGAGCGGGAATAGGTGCTCGCCCCCACGGTGATGAGTTTGGGGCGCTCGCGCTCAGCCATCTCGAGGACGTTTTCATAGTCGATATAGCCAGTCTGCATGTCGATGCCGTACTGGGTGAAGTTGTACATTTTGCCCGAAAAATTCACCGGCGAGCCGTGGGTCAAATGGCCACCCATGGCCAGATTCATGCCCAGCACTTTGTCGCCGGGGTTGAGGAAGGTGAAGTAGACGGCGGCATTGGCTTGGGTACCGGAGTGGGGTTGCACGTTGGCATAGGCGGCACCAAAGACTTCTTTGACACGGTCGCGGGCGATGTTTTCGACTTGGTCGACCCATTCACAGCCACCGTAGTAGCGGTTGCCCGGATAGCCTTCGGCATATTTATTGGTCAGCACTGACCCTTGCGCCTCCATCACTGCGCGACTGGTGTAGTTTTCGCTGGCGATTAGCTCGAGGCCATCGCGCTGCCGGCGAGCTTCGCCGACGATCAAACGAGCAATTGCGGGATCAGACTGCACAAGATGATCTAGTGGTGACATGATGCTCCTCAACATATAAACAACGCATAATCATTATATAACATATGAAGTCGGAAGCAGGAAGGAGGAAGTAGGAAGTGAAGTATGAAGTGCGCACCTGCGATCCTTCCCTGCGTCATTGCATAGCATGCAATGACGGTGGCGGCCGCGCACCCCCAATCGCACGTGCATGGCATGCCTTGCACCCTGAATGATCCCTGCGCCCCACCACTCACTCTTCAAATACCCCAATATGCTTGACTTCGAGGGCAAAGGGACCAAACTGCTTGAATTCAATCAGCAGGCTGAGTGAGCGGATGGTGCTGGGGTCGAGGGCGGGGGCCACCACCACCTGACCAAAGCGGGTCGGCAAAAAATCGCGCCAGGCCAAGCGCACCACTTGCCATGTATCAGCGCTGGTCACAAAGGTGGCTTGGTACACGACCGAGCGGTTATCACTGCGCAAGTAGACGCCGTATTGTTTGCCATCACCCCGGACGCGCAATTGCAGGCCGTCATACACCTGGAGATTGCGGGCAGGGGAAAAATCGGTCTGGACGGTAGCAAAGCCGCCGTTGTTTTCGGCGCGCACCACCCCTTGGAAGGTGGCACTGCCCGTGTCATTCGCGACCATGGTACTCTCACTGATGCCGCCCATTACATCGTCATTGCGGCTATACCAAGCGTTAACGGCGGTCGTATCTGCAAAATCAATCATCATCATCTCCTGTACGCGACCACCATCGGGGATTGGGCGTTGGGCCCGCAAAAAGGCCGCAAGCGTCCCGGCCCCACCATTGATGATTGCGAGGAGCGCGAGTGCCAGCACCGCGATGATTGCTATGCGCATCGTCACTCCCTCCTACTTACACACCTGTGAGTATTGTAGCTAGATTTGCATGAGCAGGGGGTGAGTGTCATGGCGTCATGCGATGACGCCATGACGAAGGAGGAAGTGTGAAGCATGAAGCAGGAAGTGAAGGAGGAAGTGAAGTTGGAAGTGTGACGGCTGCGCACCCCCAATCGCACGTGCGTGCGTGGCATGCCATCGCACCCGGCATGGAATGACGCTGGCAGACGATGTTACACTATTGACACGATCAGGTGTCGATGCGAATGGCACAGCGTACAATCGGCTTGATGTGAATTTTGTATTAGGCAGACACGAATATACGCTACGCGTTACAGAGCCGCAAATACGAAAGGAATATGCGAATAGTGATGATGGGGTGCATTCGTTTCTGTTGGGGCGTTGTCTGATGACAATTAGTCTCAGTGAGCCATTTAATGGATTCGCATATAAATTAGCGGCACATATTGAGCCGTTGACGTCTATGGAGTTTTCATCATGAGTGACTATACCGTATATACAATTGGTCATTCGAATATTTCGTTCGACAAATTCAGTACGCTACTACAAACACATGACATTACGGCAATCGCTGATGTCCGTTCAACACCGTATAGCAAATTCACGCCTCAGTTTAATCGCGAAGCACTGCAAAAGAGTCTACGTGCAATTGGTATCACCTACGTCTTCGTTGGTAAAGAGCTCGGTGCCCGTAGCGAAGATGCCACGTGCTATAACGCTAACGGTCAAGTTATCTATGGCAAATTACGAGAAACAGCGCTCTTTCAACAAGGTATAGAACGGGTCATTAATGGTGCCCAAAAATTCCGCTTAGCATTGCTCTGTGCCGAAAAAGAACCTTTTACCTGCCACCGCAGCATTTTGATCGGTCAAGCGTTAGCTACAAAAGATGTGGATGTGCGGCATATTCTGCATGACGGCCGTGTTGAGACACATGAACAAATGCTACAACGCTTAATTGCGTATACGCATAAACAGCGTACTCCCGCACCAGCCGAGATGAACGATATGTTCTCATCTAAAGAAGCGCTCAGTGACGCCACACAACGTGAACAAGCCCTACAAAAGATTGAACAACAAATTGCGTATGTAAATCCTGTGTTCAATAAATATCAAGAGGAGCACATTCCATGAATGTCTATACGATAGGATTTACGAAGAAAAACGCCAAGCATTTCTTTGAAACGCTTAAATCATCGGGTGCAAAGCGAATTGTTGATGTACGCCTCAATAACGTGTCGCAGTTGGCCGGCTTTTCCAAATGTGACGATCTGGCCTACTTTTTGCGCGCAATCTGCCAGATGGAGTATGTGCATGTACCGATACTTGCGCCGACACAAGATATTCTTGATGCCTACAAAAAGAATAAAGGCGATTGGTCGGTATATGAACGACAGTTTATGCAACTCATGCGGCAACGCGATATCGCTAGTGTCATAGATAAATCGATTATTGCTGATGGCTGTTTGTTGTGTAGCGAAGATACCCCCACACACTGTCACCGGCGACTCGTGCTCGAATACCTTGCATCTGCATGGGGCCCAATGAATATCAGGAATTTGCAATAAGCGTTGTGGGGGAATGCAACTCCGCGCGCGCTGTGCGCTCTGCGTGCTCACCGCCCCCCACGTCATTGCATGGACGCGCCAGCGTCAGTGCAATCTCCGTGTGGTTGGGATAGACTTCGCTGGCTTGGTAGAGATGATTGATCACCACGCTAAATACTGTCCAACAATTCTTTGCGCTTTTGGTCGAATTCAGTGTTAATTATCAGTCCAATTACCCTCAATTTCATCGATATATTCATCCGTTTGCTGTTTTTGGGAGACGTTGCGGCGGCGATTGATAGCACGACGACGGGCACGAGTAACCGTTACCGTGTCACCAGCCGTTACCGTGTCACCAACCACTACCGCGTGACCTACCGTTGCCGCATGACTTACCGTTACCGCATGGATATCCTTGGTCAAGGTAGTTTCGTCATCACTGGTTAGTTTTTTATTGCGTCTTTTTTCGGCATAATAAAGTCTTCCAAACGACAACGTCAATTCATGTAATGTTGAATTTGCAGGATCAAGCTGGAGCAAATTTAACATTTTTACATAGGCAACATGCTTGACACGAACCCCTTTTAATTTGACTAATGCAGTTAAATATTCTTTCCCTAAAACTCTTACTTTGTCATACAACGCAACATTCGTGTAGTCAGCACAATAGGAATTGTATGCATCTAAAAACGCGTTTTTCTTTATTATCGTTAATATATGTGGTGTCTTCAGCGCGTTCTCTAAATCCTTAGCTATTTCTTGCTGCTTAACATCCTGTCTGCGCTTTTCCATTTCTTGCCTATACTTTTCCTCAGCTTGTTTTTGTGCCTCCGCAGCTCGTTTTTGTGTCTCCACAGCTCGTTTTTCTGCTTCAGCAGCTCGTTTTTGTGCTTCTACAATTTCATTTCTATAATTACTATCTCGTTCATATTTTATCTTATGAATTACCCAATAAATAAAACGAATACCTAGTTTAACAGCGTAAATAACCACTCCGAGAATTATAAAAAAGGCGTACACGTAGATTCTACCCATTATGAAAGAAGTCCATCTACTTTCCATTAAGAAAATAGCCATTAATTTCCTCCAACCATACAAATACCCTTGGATATAAAAATATCCTAGGAAATGCAAAATATTGTTTGGACGACAAATTTTACGTTATACGTTGATAAAAAATTATACCATGGTTTATCATAGCAATATTCCCGCTCCAACAAACTAAAGGAATACCACGATGGCACAACGAAACGATTGTCCTAAGTGTATGTGAGGCCAGATAATGCGGTTAGGTTATCACCCACGCGATTCTCGCTCAGTATTTAGCGAGATTTAGTGGAGGTGATTGATCACCACGCTAAATACTGTCCAACAGTTCTTTACGCTTTTGGTCGAATTCGGCGTCCGTTATCAGGCCGCTGGCTTTCAATTTGAGGAGGGTGTTGATACGCTCGTCGAGTGACGCCGCCAGAGCGGCTGAACTATTTAGTGCCGATACGGGCTTGGTTGTCTGGGTGGCGTTGGCCGTCACGGCGCGGATATCGTTGGCCAAGGCTGTTTCGTCAAATAACGTGACGGCTTTGTTGGTGCGCGTAGCCGCCGCATAAATACGGCCAAGCAACAACGCTTGCTCGTGGAGTGCCGGGTTGGTGGGGTCTTGGCGTAAATCATACAATGCGTCCTGGTATGCTTTTTGTTTCTGCTCAAGTTCAAACAGTTCTTTCTGTAGTTCTTTCTGTAGTATTAATTCTTTTTGTTTTTGCTCAAATTCAAACAGTGCTAACGCGTCTTTTCTTTTTTGCTCATTTTTCGGATCTTCGTTAAACCTATAAATTCCATAAACAATGAATACTATTAAAATTCCAATCACAAACTGTTCCATACTCAAAACCTCTTTCATTAATTGGTGAATTACAAAAAATCACCTACTCCACGTACAAATACCCTTGGAAATCGCGAAACACCCGGCTGACTTCACTCGGCTCGCCTAAATCTTGCATCGCATCGACCATTGAACCGTACTTGAGGGTCAACAACATCGCTAGCTTGGGCATATCGAGCTCTTCGACACCGGTGCGGACATAGTGTGAAAGTACGTATTCGATAAACGAACGCTGTTTGCTGGCGTAGCGCCCGCCGACCTCGCGCATAGCCCGTTGCGCCCGACTGTTGCGCGTCAACGGGGGATAACGATAGGCAATATGCGCCAGCACATCAAACATGTCACTTGCTTCGGCATCCAAAATCAACTGGATTTCGTGGAGCTGAGTGGCGCCAAAACCACGCTCGTTGAGGCCAACAAGGAGTTTTTGACGGGTATCGGGCATGCTCCAGATGCGCCGCAAATCGGCTTCGCTGGCAAACAAATTCGGTAGCTCGCCGTACAACATTTCGATGAACTCTTGGACGGACACTTGCTTGCCGTCGGGATGCCAAAAAGTGGTCATTACCGTATAGGCCACGGTCAGTTCTCCACCTGGCACGACAATACGCGTTTTGGGGCGACGCTCGCAAGTGCAATTCAGTTTGCCACACTGTGGGCAGACCGGTCGTTCACACACACATGGCGATTGCCCACACGTGGCACACGGCGCGGTCGTGACCGCACACACGCAGGGATACTTGCCACAGCGAGCACAGGTGGCGGGCTCGACAGTGCCGTCCCAATCTGGGTCGTTAAAGTGTGCGTGGGCCTGCACAAAATCATGGATGGTAAAGTAGCCTTTGCCATCAAATAGGCGGGTACCACGCCCAATGATTTGTTTGAATTCAATCATCGAACGGATTGGGCGCAACAGCACAATATTGCGCACATTGCGGGCATCGACGCCCGTCGAGAGTTTGTGCGACGTGGTGAGAATGGTCGGGATGGTTTTTTCGTTGTCTTGGAAGTCGCGCAAATACTGCTCACCCACATCGCCATCATCGGCGGTGACACGCACACAATAAAACGGATTATTTTGCTGTGCATGCTGATTCATATAATCACGAATCATGCCAGCATGCATTTGATTGGCACAAAAAATAATTGTTTTTTCACGTGGGTTCATCTCATCCAACAAAATCTTGACGCGTTGCTCTTCGCGGGCTGGGAATATCACCACGCGATTGAATTCATCGGCTTCGATGACCGTCCCCACGGGCAAATCGCCGTCAATGACTTCGCTCCCGGTGACGGTATAATCGTCGAGCGATGTCGTATATTGTTTGACCCGGAACGGCGTCAAAAAGCCGTCATTGATACCATCTTTGAGCGAATATTCAAATACCGGATCGCCAAAATAGGCATAGGTATCGGCGTTATCGCGGCGCTTGGGGGTGGCAGTGAGGCCCAGCTGGACCGCCGGGGCAAAGTGATCCATGATGCCGCGCCAGGTGCTTTCGTCGTTGGCACCCCCACGATGACATTCGTCGATGATAATGAAATCAAAAAAATCGCGTTGGTACTCGCCAAAGACGGGGGCCGGATTGCCTTGGGCATCGCGCCCAGTCATGAATGTTTGAAAAATAGTAAAGAAGATGCTGCCGTTATAGATCGAGCCGTTATGTTTACTCAAACTTTCAGGCGTAATCCGCACCCGGGCATCATCGGTAAACGCCCCAAAGGCGTTGTAGGCTTGGTCGGCCAAAATATTCCGATCCGCCAAAAAGAGGATACGGGGGCGGCGTGTCTGAGCACGCCCCAAGTTCCAGCGACTTTGGAACAGCTTCCAGGCTACTTGAAAGGCAATGAACGTTTTGCCGGTGCCGGTCGCCAATGTCAGCAAAATCCGCTGTTTGCCGGCGACAACGGCAGCAAGGACGCGTTGGACGGCGATATCTTGGTAGTAGCGCCCGCTATGCGAGCCGCCACGGTCTTCGTAGGGGATTTTGGCGAATTCATCACGCCAAAAGTCGGGCTGGCCATTGATGATTTGCCACAACTGCGCGGGGGTGGGGAATGCGTCTACCAGCCCTTCGCGCCCAGCCTGCATATCGATGGCATAAATCTGGCGCCCGTTGCTGGCATAGGTATGGCGGATCTGCAATTTGTGGGCGTAATCCTTGGCTTGGCTGACCCCTTCGCTGACTTCGAGGTGGTAGGCTTTGGCTTCGATGACGGCCAGCTTTTGGCCTCGGTATTCGAGCACAATATCGGCCGATAAGCCACGCCCGCGCCGATTGGCACCTTCGATGCGCCCAGGAGTGATGGGGAATTCACGGCGGATGCGACTCTCGGCAACCACACCCCAGCCCGCACGTTGCAAGGCTGGCTCGATATATTCGGCTCTGGTATCAGATTCGTTCATGAGGGATTACTCCTTACCAAGCCCAAATAACTTCACAGATACGTTGTACTAGTGCTTGACGTTTATCGATATCAGCCTTCTTGAACTCGAGATGTGGTTCAAAGGGAATTTGATAGCGTTGTATCATTTGCAAAAAATTAGGATTCGAAATATAGCTTTTGGGATGTAGTGTTTGTACATAGGAATTTTGCGAGTAATATTTCTCTAATTTTTGCGCATAAGGCATGTCTCCAAATGATTGATTCGTACCGCGCGGTAATAATACTAATGCTCCAATGTAATTACGATATTCTTCATAATCATTTTGTTGATCAAATTCATCACGGTGTTGATCAAATTGTACTGACCAAATATGTTCCACTTCAAATGGTTTAGCACCTGGACTAATATAATATTTTGTAAAATTTGTAGAATGTCCTTGTGCTTTATTAAAAAATTCTATTTCTGTATCAACAAATCCGCTGATCCGAGATAACAAAAACTTCACAAATGAACGATTCATACCATGTAAACGAAATTTTTGCTTTGTGATACCATCTAACTGCACATCACTCTGCTTAATACGATTGGTCAGAATTGTGTGTAATTCATCGATGTTTTTACCTCGTATTTCTTTAACAAGCGCATACATGGTGTATCGTATCGAACTCGCAGAAAAATTACGAAAGTTGACTGACCGTAAGACCGCAAACGTCTCCAAATAACGTGCAACTAGATTCATTTTTGCGTTTTGTGTTGGTACATCATCAACCACAGTGAGTGGAGCAAGCATTAGCGGATAACTAAGCGATTCTGCTACTCCCCACTTAGAATGATAGAAAATATGTATCAAATCTTTCTGTTCTTGCTTTTGCGCTTCGAGGATGCGTAAATATGCAGCATGGTAAAACCATATAGTACTGATTAGTGTCTTGTATTCATATTCGTTTTCGTGATGAATTGATATTCTTTTTAGATTATCACGGACCCAGCTATGAAAACGTGTACCGATTTTTTCGAAGTCTTCGTTTTGAGAACCAACTTTACCTCCTTGGCGAATAGTATCGGCGTATTGGCTACGAAGCATCGCCTGGAAGAATTTTTGATCTTCTTCTTTCCCGTATGACTGGAGTTGCAGCATTGCGTTTTTCCATCGCTGATTTATTGTGTCACGCTCATGAACATCAGAGAATCGTGAAATCAAGAAACCTTTGAGCATTTCTGTTGCTGTAAGATTCAATCCGCGATCATTCATTGACTCAAAAATATCATACGCACTATCATCTGATGTGGCTGCTATTTCGACCATAATCACGTTATAGCGCAACCAGTCAAGAAAATACGGCAGGATATGTGCATTTAGTAGTTCTTCAGGGAAGATATTGGCAATATCGGTATATCGTTGGGCAATATTTCGGGCTGTAGCACTGTCATGTTCTTGAATCACATATTCGTTGTGCTTCCACAATGCATTAAATACCCGTTGTCGATCATCTGGTTGTGTATTGCCGGGAAGCTTTTCTTCTTGAATATTAAATGTGGTTGTACCATACATACTAGAAAGAATCATGCCCTCGAGTGATTCATTGCCACCTAACTTTTTTTGTAAATGGTTAAGATAAATAAGAAATAATGTCAAAGAAGTGAGCCGTTGCTGTCCATCTACAATGCTTCGTTTCGTCTCTTTGTTACTGATAACGAATGGACCTAGATAGTAACAGGCATAATTTTCAACTGCTTGGCGCATATCACCTTCGTTATAGGCGTTTAAAAATGCACCACATAAATCTGTAACGAGTTGTTCAATATGTTTAAGTTCCCAGCTATACTCGCGCTGGAAGTAATCAATACTGTATCGACGTGAATGAAGAACATCGTATAACCGAAAATCACGTGCATTTATTTTGTTGGTGGCACTCATACTTTAACCTCTCTCATGTAAATATTTATCCGCTTATCGAATTTGCGCTGAACGTAGCTAGAAATCAGGATTTTCCCTCATAATGCGATTAAAGTCCGTAGCCACAAATTTTACGAACTGTGGCTTTACGTGTTCAGTAAGAGTTCGTGTATTTTTGCCGTTAAACCAAACTGTCCGACTGCCAC
This sequence comes from Roseiflexaceae bacterium, assembly GCA_947450095.1. Classification (GTDB taxonomy): domain Bacteria; phylum Chloroflexota; class Chloroflexia; order Chloroflexales; family Roseiflexaceae; genus UBA965. The sequence goes on along the minus strand of CANFUF010000063.1, from coordinate 1,850 downwards.
TATTTTTCCCTTGCTTATTTTGATGTGCTATGTCGATAAATTCTCGCGATGACATAATCCACATCGTATCCATACGCTCGGCATAAAACACAAACCAATAGTTGGGGCGATAGTCGTGACGTAAACTAGCAAACAATGCAGCGTCCCCAAATAGACATTCCTTGGAACGTGCTTTGATTTGTACTTCAACAAAATTTCCATCAGGGCGTTTCACTACGGCATCAATAGCATCATCATCGACTACAGGTAAATAGACATCCAACCCTTGTTTGAGCATCAATCCCACAATGTAGTACTCGATACGTTTACCAAAACCAGCACTGTGCCGAAAACTGATAGTCATGTTCGTTGCTTTCATTCCGTAATACTGCAGTATACCATTAATCGACACCACCAAACCCCGCATGGTAGACTGTCATGCAGGGAACGCACACAGATGCATGGCAAGGGCATCACTAACAATTGCACTAGTTACCACGCCAAATCAGCTACTCACCCACCCCAAATACCTCAGCCAACAACGATTGCTTGAGCTCGGCGAGAGCAGCGATTTTTTGTTGATAACTTTCATTCATCGATTCACATTCAAGTTGTACCAATGTCAATTGTTTATCTATCTGTACCTGTTCATTTATAGTGGGGAAATAGAACCATTCATCCTCAAAGGTGCCTAAATTTATATTAGCTTGAGCACTCCCTTTAGAGAGAGATTGTAGATATTTTTTGTGATGCTGAAGCATATGAACAACAAAACTATTATGAGCTTTTTGAGGATCAACGACTAAACCAATAATACTGTCTGGGAAGCAAGCATCAAAATCTAACACAGCAGTTTCAGCTATGTTCGCAGCAATTGTTATACATATTGTTCCTTTTGGCCACAGTTTACTCTGTCGTAAACCTTTCTCGTTATAGGTTTGCGTAAACTCTGTAATAAATCGGCTAGAATTACGCACATCACCCGTTTGAATAAATGGATAATTACCACCAAACAACTCTGGTGCATTGCGTGGTCTATGTTTTGATTTGCCACGCCCAAATTCGAGAGCCACATCCCCCAGCCGCCGCTCCACCCAGCCCGCGCTGGGCGTACTAAACACCTGATCGAGGTAGCTATCAAACAGCGCGCGGGCGTTGCGGAGGTTGGACTCGGCAGCAGCGCTGGCTTCGGCGATAGCGGCGAACGCCGCATCTAGCCGCGCCACGATGCGCTGCTGCTCGGCGAGGGGTGGCAGGGGTAACTGAAACATTTGCAAGTCACTATATTTTAGATTGTTGATGTTTGAACCATTAGACAAACTATCTATGAAACTTTTATATTCTGGGGAAATCATCATATAGAAAAAATACTTTGGATGAATGATTTTCAAGGGAATCAACAAACCCATAAACCCACCAAAAGCAAAGTTATAGTCGTCATCTATATATGCAACTTTACCCAGATGCGACTTACTCCCACTTGCAGTACAAATAATCAAAGAATCTTTTTTTATTTTCTTTGTGGGACAATACCTACGCCAATTGAAAGTGGCATAAAAGTGGCTTTTCCTGTATATTTTTGGTATCTCACCCCCAAAAATAAGGAAAAGCCATGGATATATTTGCACTGTTTCGCTCCTTTTGTCAAGTCTACTCCGCCACCATGCTCCGCAATCTGAGCGCCATCATTGCCGGCGCACTTTGTGCGCCCCACACCATCACCATGCGTAATATTGCCCGCTGGAGCACGTGCGGCTACCGCACCGTGCAACGGTTTTTTGCCACCGACATCCATTGGCCGTCGTTGCACACCGCTTTTGTTACGACGCATTTATATGAAAAATCACATACATGTATGCTCGCATACGATG